>CAVKLO010000034.1:0-10102 GCA_963656985.1 Bulleidia sp.
GCCTTACGGCGGGTATTATACTCAGGAGCAGGTCCGCGAGCTTGTGGCATACGCTGCGGAGCGCTACGTCACCATCATCCCGGAAATCGAGATGCCGGGGCACGCGCTCGCCGCCATCGCCTGCTATCCTTCGCTGAGCTGCGGACTCGAAGAGCATTACGAGACCGCCACGAAATGGGGAATCTTCCGTCAGGTGTACTGTCCGAAAGAGGAGACCTTCGCCTTTCTGGAGGACGTGCTCGACGAGGTGATGGAACTCTTCCCGTCGAAGCTCATCCACATAGGCGGAGACGAGTGCCCTAAGACGAGCTGGAAGCAGTGCGCGCATTGCCAGGCGCTCATAAAGAAGCTCGGCCTGCGTGACGAGTTCGAGCTCCAGAGCCGGTTCATCCAGAGAATCGAGAGGTACGTGAACTCGAAGGGGCGCGAAATCATCGGCTGGGACGAGATTCTCCAGGGCGGGCTTGCGCCCAATGCCAAGGTGATGTCCTGGCTCGGAGAGGAGGGAGGCATAAAGGCCGCCAAACAGCACCACTATGCCGTTATGGCCCCTTACCCGAAGTACTACCTCGACTACTGGCAGGGTGACCCGGATTCTGAGCCGCTCGCTATGGGAGGACCTACTATGCTCCGCACGATGTATGAATACGATCCGGTTCCCGACTCCCTCACCCCGGAGGAGCAGCGCTACATTATGGGCGTGGAGGGCTGCGTATGGACGGAATATATGCCGACTCCGCAGAGAGTCGAGTATATGGCCTGGCCGAGGATGTGCGCCATCGCGGAGAGCGGCTGGACCACTGCGGAAAAAGACTGGGACGGCTTCACTCGCAGGCTCGAAGCCCATTTCGCCCGTCTGGACCGCCTCGGAGTAGGATCCTGCAGGAATTTCTTCAGCCCGTACATAGAGTTCCATAAGGATACCGCCTATGACAAGGTCGTGACCATCACCGCCGACCTTCCCGATGCTCAGATACGCTATACTCTCGACGGGAGCGTTCCGGGCCCCGACTCGGCGCTGTATGAAATCCCCTTTGTCATAAACCGCTCGCAGACGGTCAGCGCCGCCCTGTTCAGAGACGGGAAGAGAGCGGGTGAGGTCAAGACAAAAAGCTTTAACTGAAATCAAACAATAAAACAGACTATATGGCATTAAGACTTACTGAACAGCCGTCACTGCACGACCATCTGGAAAAGAAAAGCGTCGCGGAACTGATCCGCGAGATCAATGAAGAGGACAAGAAAGTTGCGCTTGCCATCGAGGCGGTGCTTCCCGATCTGGAAAAGCTGATCAGCGCCATCGAGAAGCAGATTCGCGGCGGCGGCAGAATGTTCTACTGCGGCGCGGGCACAGGCGGAAAGCTTGCAGTGCTCGACACTCTCGAGATTCCGAACACCTACGGAGTCTCCCCGGAAATGTTCCAATGCATCCTCGCGGGCGGGGTCGAGAACCTCGTCCTTGACCTGGAGGAGATGGAAGACGACATCGAGGAGGGATGGAAACTGCTGGAAGAGAAGCATATCAGCCCCAAGGACATCGTCGTGGGCATCTCGGCCAGCGGAAACACCCCATACGTGCTTTCCACTCTGAAGGCCTGCCGCGAGCACGGAATCCCTACGGGATCATTCGTGAACAATCCGGACTCCCCGATTTCACAGTATTCCGACTATCCTGTAGAGGTAATCACCGGCCCGGAATTCATCACCGGCAGCACCAGGATGAAGTCCGGCACATCGCAGAAACTCATCTGCGATATGATCAGCACCACCGTTATGTGCCGTCTCGGCCGCGTTGAGGGGAACAGAATGGTCCACGCCCATCTGATTAACAACAAGGTCGTGGACCGTCTCACTCGCACTATGGTGGAACGCAACCCTTCCCTCACTTACGAGGTCTGTGAGTCCGCCATCAAGAAATATGGCGGTCTGACCGAAGCCGAAAAGGGTCTGAAGGAAGCAAGAGTCATATAATCAAGACAGCTTATGAACAGAAGCCTGACGACTGTTTTTCTATTCTCGACGCTCGCTCTCGCGGCAGGTTGCCAGACCGGCTGCACAGGAGGGAAGGGCGAAGGGGGCTCCGCATTGGACGGAGTCCTCATAAACGAGATTGCCGCGCACGACCAGACTGTGGATGCCGCCACTTGGGTGGAGCTGCTGAACAGCTCTTCCCGGGACATCGACATCTCCGGTGCCGGACTCTACCTCACGGACCGCTATTTCGACGGCAAGTGCATCTATACCGCGCCGCAGGGGACGGTTCTCGCACCGGGGGCGCGCCTGCTGCTTTCCACCTCGGACGAGACTCTTGTCACCGGCATCGCTTCGGATGAGGACTTCACGCTGAAACTCGCCCTGAAAGCTTCGGGCAAGGCCATCGACGAGTTCTCTCCCGTCAAAGCGTTCGGGAAAGTCTGCACTCAGACGGCGAGGGGAAGCTATCAGAGAATTCCCGACGGTGCGCCGCAGTGGAGAAATCTCACATACTCCAGCCCCGGACGCGAGAATTCCGTCTTCGACCTCGACGGGACGCGCCGCAACGGCCTCTGGACCTGGAGTTCGCATATAAGCGGCCTTGCGGCCAATGATTACGCGGAGCTGAAGGCTCTCAAAGCCAAGGGTATAGACCATATCATCCTGAATTACGCGGCGTTCAATCCCTCTTCAAAGAAGAACACCGTCGCGTTCATCGAAGCCGCAGAGAGTCTGGGGCTGACGGTTCACGCCTGGATCCAGTGCTTCCACAGTTCCGGAGGGTGGATCAATCCCATCGACGACGAGAACGCACGTTTCAAGGACGAGGTTTTCGAGGGTATAGTGGCGAATGCGAAGTCCTACATCGAGGAGTACGGCGTGAAGGGCATCCACCTGGACTACATCCGCTTCGGGGGCACGGCTCAGAAGCATAACATAAATGCTGAAGTGAACAGCGTCGAGGCAGTGACGCGCTGCTGCCGCGAGATAAGGGAGCTGTGCGACAGCTACTCCGAGGGCCTCGTGACTTCGGCCGCGATGATGCCGGACGAGACTGCCTCGGGCACTTACTACGGTCAGAACCGCGCACGGATGGGGGAGTACATCCACATCTTTATGCCGATGATCTACCGCTACTCCTACGGCTACAGCGACGAAGGCTGCCGCAAGAAGGCGGATGAATTCTCCGTAAACGGCGCGGAGTGCTGGGCCGGCACCACCACCTACAGGGGCAACGACAGCGGAGTTTCCCCTATGGACGCCGCCGGAGTGCTGAAAGACTGCGAGGTCTATAAGGGCACGAAGGCAAGCGGGATAGTGCTTTTCCGCTGCGGACTCGGGGAGATACCCGACCTGTCGGATTTCAGTCTTCAGTGATTCCCGAAAAACAACTTGAAAATCACAATACCATTAAAACTACCATTAATTCATTATGAAAAAGATTAGGATTTATCTCATCGCTCTGGCCTGCATCGCCCTCGCTTGCGTTTCCTGCAAGAAAGACGACGGCGAGAAGAAGCAGGACGTGAAACCTGTCGCGACTCTCTCGCAGCAGGCGACGATCGACGCCTTCGCGGATATGTACTCCGCCTGGGAGGCAAACACCGTCATCCCGGAAACCGTCACGGTATCCGGCACGGCTCTCACTCAGCCCCAGTATCAGTGGGCTCTCTGCACTCTGGTCAGCAATCTCGTCAGCGGGAAGTCCGCCGACATCGAAGTGATTAACTGCAAAGCCGCCGACCATCCCGACAGGGACAGCTATGACGCCGAGACCATCGCCGTTACCGGCGACGAGAGCGTGGCTACCATAGCGTCTAAGATTCTTGCGGCCGCAGAGGAGAAAGGACAGATTCCTAACCAGACCCTCTTCACGAGGAACGGTTCCGCGATCGCCTTCTCCACAAACCGCGCTACCGTCACTCTCGCGAGAACCGTCGCCGAGTACAAGAGCGCCGGCTCCCTCCCTAAGACTGTCTCGACGGAGTATCTCTCGGCTTCCGCCACCCTCAAGGGCTTCGCCGAGCAGCTGGTAAGCTATCTCGATGTGTGGGAGAAGACCGTGGGCACCGTCAGCGCCGACGGCAGCCACTGCTCCGACAACGGCAACGCCTGGGAGAACGTGCACTTCATTCCTATCCCTTACAGCGGCGGTTATTCGGACGGCAAGGACCAGTATGACGCCAAATACCAGCCTTACCACACCATCACCGTGGCCGGCGTGGAATACACTGCCGCACAGGCTTTCGTCGTGGCTGCCAAGGGTTTCCTCGACCTCGTGACCAAGGAAGGCTCCGCCACGGCGCAGACCGAGAGGAACACTCCTGTCCATACTCTCGCCAACGGCAAGTCCCTCACGGAGAAGATTCCCGCTGCGGACGAGTGGGCCCTGTGGGGAAGCTATCCTTGGTATGAGAAGGCGGATGACCCTTGCGCCATCAATTTCTCCGCCAATGTCCCTTGCACCATCGGCTTTATGGTACGTGCCGTTCCGTGGTTCCTCAAGAGGGCCCAGGATCTCTCGCACATCGGAAACTTCCTGAATTTCGACGAGGATCCGAGCGGCTCCGTAGTGGAGCCTCCTTACTACGGGAACATCTCCCCTATGCGAACTTTCATCATCCTCTGCCGCTTCTACAAGCATCTTCTCGACAACAAGATCACTGACAATGTCTATGACGCCGTGAAGGACCTCAAGCTCGACTATGACCTATACGGCATCGTTATGCCTGACATCGAGCTTCAGACCAAGACGCTCGACTTCACGGCCGCCGCCGCGTCCACTGACGCGAAATTCATCGCCAAGGCGGCCTGGACTGCCCAGGCTTCCGACAGCTGGATCGAGGTGAGTCCGGCTTCCGGTGAGGCCGCGTCTCCGGCTTCCTTCACGGTTTCCGTACAGGCGAACACCGGCGCGGCCCGCGAGGGTACCGTCATAGTCAAGGGCGGCAATGTCACCGACGGTGTGGCCATCACGGTACGTCAGGCGGAATATGTGGCTCCTTCGGAAGCGACCATCCGTGATTTCGCCGTAGAGTTCGTGAAGTGCCTCCCTATGTGGGAGAAATGTCTGGGTACGGTGGATGCCGAGGGTGTACACTGCTCTGACAACGGCACAGCCTGGGAGAACGTGCATTTCATCCCTATCGGGGAGCCTTCGGGCAATCCTTACGGCCACGACGGCAACCAGTATGACCCTAAGTGGGGCGTATGGTCGGTCAAGGTGGGCGACACCGAATACACTTCCGCACAGGCCTGGGAAATCGCCGTCCGCGCTTTCCTGAATCTCGTGACCGCCGAGGGCGAGGATTTCATCCCTGCTATGAAGAAGCGCAACGACGAGTTCACCTATGCAGACGGCTGCAAGCTCAGCGACAAGATTCCTTCCGCTACGAAGGGCTGCGAATGGGGTGCGACTCCGTGGTATGAATATGACAACAGCGGCAATTCGCTCGTCACCTATAACGGCGAGGCCATATCCACCGTGGGCCTGAAGTTCATCGTGAAGGCCACTTCCATCCATCTGGGACGCGCTTTCGTGAAGAACGGCTGGTGCAGCTCTCCTCTCGGGAAGATCGGCAACTTCCAGCAGTTCGGCACGGATACGGGAAGCACCATCGTCCTCGACGGCTACGTGGGTCTCATATCGCCTGTACGCGAGCTCTACATCCTCGCGAGAGCATATAAGTACATCCTCGACAACGACATCACCGAGAATGTCTATACCGCCCTCAAGGACCAGCAGTTCGATTTCGATATGTACCACCAGGGAGAGACTTTCTAAGTTTCTGAAACCGGACCTTTCAGAGGGATGATCCGTTCCGGCGGACATCTTGCATCAGGGCACAGGGGCCTGACCGCCCCTGTGTCCGCCGATTAAAAACCAATTTGGAATGAAAAAATTGATATTGATATTGGCCGCGGCCGTCTGGGCCGGCTGCGCCTGCTCCGGCAGCGGCGGAGGAGAGACTCCGCAGCCCGCTCCCGCCGAGTTCGAAGCTACTTCCTGGAACGGAGAGTTCCTGCTCGCTATTTCCGATGCCTACGCCGAATTCGTAAAGACTGACGAAATGCCCACCTACGTCAATGTGGAAGGTATGAACTACTCTCAGGCGAAGTATTTCGCAGCGGCCTGCGGGATTCTCTCGCTCATCGAGGCTTATCCCGACTCCTGGCAGCAGCAGCCGGACGTGGAACTGCCGAAGTATTCTTCCGGCACGGTGATGCAGTGGAACACTTTCGAGCAGGATTCCATCTCTTTGCCGGCTCTGAAGTGGGCGGTCGGCAAGATGACCGCATACGCGGAAGAGAAGGGGATGTATCCGAACTACTGCAATTTCGGCACGCGCAGCTGGAAGGATGACCGTAGCGGGGACTCCACCGTAGAGTATAATTACAAGTCGGATTCGGAAGAGTACGCGGGGAACCTGCTTTTCCAGCAGGCTCTTCCGGCGATGGCGAGGGTGATGGACTGCTACCGCCATAATCTTTCCCTTCCGGATAAGGTTTCCGTGTGGTGGTCGGATTTCCTGCGCAGCGCAAACAACTGCCCTGTGGACGATTCCGAGGTCATCGCGGCTATGAAGGAAGCGGTCGGGTCCGCGACCACTCAGCGCGGGAAGGCCGAGGCCATCTTCGCCTATGCCCGCGACAAATGGGAGTGGGAGAACTACAACAACACCCGCAAGGGAGCAGTCGGCACCATCAGGGCCAAGGGCGGAAACTGCTGCGATATGGCCCACGCCGTGATCGCTATGTGCCGCGCCGCCGGAATCCCGGCGCGTTACATCCACGGGCAGTGCTATTTCTCGACTTCGGTAATAGGCCACGTCATCCCTCAGATCTATGTCGACGGGCAGTGGTATATCTGCGACCCGACGAACTCGAATTCCACGTTCGGCACTCCTGTCTGGAAGGGTATGCAGACTTTCAACGGACTCTACAGCGAACTTCCGTTCTGACGGAGATGATATGACAATGGCACAAAACAGAAAATACCTTCTGCCTCTGGCGATCATCGGAGGGATGTTCTTCATCGTGGGCTTCGCCATCGGCATAAACAGCTATCTGGTTCCTCTCCTGCAGTCCACCCTCGAGGTCTCTTCGGGTGAGTCCTACCTTCTGATAGCATCCACATTCTGCGCCTTCCTCTTCTTCAGCTACCCTTCCGCACGCATCATCGCCCGGATAGGCTACAAGAAGACTATGTCGCTATCCTTCGTTCTCTTCGCACTGGCGTTCGCCCTGTTCATCCCCTCCGCGAAATGCGGAAGCCTTTCCCTTTTCATCTTCGCGTCTTTCCTCAGCGGCATAGCCAATACCGTTCTTCAGGCCGCGATAAACCCTTACGTGACCATTCTCGGCCCCATCGAAAGCGGAGCCAGAAGGATGAGCATTATGGGCATCTGCAATTCTCTGGCCTGGGCGGCCGCCCCCGTGTTCCTCGCGGCAGTGATAGGCAAGAGCCTCGATGAGGCCGTACTCGCTGACGTCACCGGACCTTTCCTCATAATAATCGGCATCTTCATCATCCTCGGGATACTCGTCAGCTTCGCGCCTCTGGAAGAGGTGAAGGCCACCGGAGAAGATGAGGAACAGGCCGCCGACTGCCCTTATGCGGCGGGCAAGACCAGCATCTGGCAGTTCCCGCATCTGATTCTCGGAGCCCTGGCGATGTTCTTCTACACCGGCGTGGAGACTCTTGCGCTGTCCTCCGTAGTGGATTACGCGAACAGTCTGCACCTGCCCGAGCCGGAGATATACGCCATCTGGCCGAGTGTGGGTATGGCCCTCGGATATGTTCTGGGCATAGTATTCATCCCGCGCTTCATCTCCCAGGTCAAGGCTCTGAGGATATGCTGCTGGGTGGCGGTGGTCGGCACGCTGCTCATCGTCCTCACCCCGGCCCGCATCTCCATCTGGTGCGTCGCTTTCATAGCTCTGGCCTGTTCTCTGATGAATCCGGCCATCTGGCCGCTCGCCATCACTGACCTCGGCCGCTTTACGAAAGTGGGTTCGTCTCTGGTCGTGGCATCTTACGGCGGCGGGGCCCTCATTCCGCTGATTTTCGGCTTCCTCCAGGACGGGGTCGGCAACCAGGCCGCCTACTGGATCTGTCTGCCCTGCTACCTCTTCATCTTCTACTACGCATACGTCGGATATAAAATCAGAAATTAATTATGATACTCATTGCAGATTCCGGTTCCACCAAAACTGACTGGGCATACCTGCGCGAAGGCGCGGATCCCGTATTCTTCAGCAGTCTAGGCTATAATCCCAACTATATCTCGGGCCCCGAAATCCAGGCGGACATACGGAAGAACCTGCCCGAGGGTTTCCGTACCGGGGATGTCCGCGAGGTGTATTTCTACGGCGCGGGCGTGAGCGAGCTGGAATATGACTTTATGAAGGAAACCCTCCGGGGAGTCTTCCCGGAAGCCGGAACAGTTTTCGTGGCGATGGACCTTCTCGCTGCGGCCCGGGCCCTTCTGGGCGATGAGCCGGGCTTCGCCGCCATTCTCGGTACGGGAATGAACACCTGCCTCTATGACGGGACGAAGGAGACCCTGAACATCGATTCGCTCGGCTTCATTCTCGGCGACGAGGGGAGCGGCGGCTACATAGGAAAGATGCTGCTCAGGGATTATGCCCGGGGGAATATGCCTGCTGAGGTTTACTCCGAGGTGAAGGCCCTCGTGGGGAAGAATGCCGAGGAGATCATCGAGCAGGTTTACTGCCGGCCGCAGCCGAACCGCTACTGCGCCCAGTTCTGCAAGTGGGTGGGCGACCACAGGTATTCTCATCCGTACTATAACGCGCTTATGAAGAACGCCTTCCGTGATTTCTTCCGGAATGAGGTCTGTCTCTATCCAGATTACCGGAAATACAGCCTGAACTGCGTCGGTTCGGTGGGCTATTTCTACCGCGACCTTCTCGGCGAAGTGGCGGAAGAATTCGGAATGAAGCTCGGAAAATTCATAAAGTCCCCGATCGACGGCCTTGTCGAATACCACAGCCGCAGACACTGACGGCCTTAGTGTCTGTCCGGATGCCCCCGCACCCGCTCGGCCTCCGCTCATCGGGACTGTCGAGATGAAAGCGCAGGGCAAGCCCGCTCCGCGTTTCCCGAAAAAAACGTATATTTGCTTGATTCATCTGCAAGGTATATGATAGGAATATTCGATTCGGGTTCGGGCGGCCTGTCCGTTTACAGGGAGATCGCGAGGATTCTGCCGGAGGAGCGCTACATCTATGTCTCCGACAATGCTCACTGCCCCTACGGCGGCAAGAGCCCTGAGTACATCCGAGGCCGCGCCTCGCTCATCAGCGAGTTCCTCTCCGGACAGGGCTGTGAAGTCATAGTGGTCGCGTGCAACACCGCCACCGCCGCCGCCATCTCCTTCCTGCGGCAGACTTACGGCCTTCCGTTCATCGGAATGGAGCCTGCCGTGAAGCCCGCAGCCCTGAGCACGCGGAGCGGAGTCATCGGAGTGCTCGCCACCGAGGGGACGCTGAAAGCGTCCAATTATCTGGACCTCCGGGATAGTCTTCCCGACGGCCTGAGAGTGGTGGACTGCGTGGGAAAGGGCTTCGTCGAGCTTGTAGAAAGCGGTGACCTGAACTCCCCGCACGCTGAGCAGACCGTCCGCGAGAGCGTTTCCCCGCTGCTGGAGCAGGGTGCGGATGTCCTGGTGCTCGGCTGCACGCACTACCCCTTCCTGCGCCCGATGGTCGAGAAAGTCGCCTCCGAGTTCGACCCCGGGCGCAAGGTGGATGTCATAGACCCCGCTCCGGCGGTTGCCCGCCAATTGGTCCGTGTGATGCACGGACACGGTCTTCTGGACGATAGCTCCCTTCAGACGGCGCTGTCCCTTTCCGGCGAAGCCGAAGGCACCGCTCCGTACAGAATAAGCGACGGGCAGCGCCGTAGGCTCGAACTCTATTCGAGCGGCGACCTGAGCAGCCTCGAACGCATACTTACATTGATACGCAAATAGTTCCTGCAACTCCCCCAAATTATTATCTCATATGACAGAACTCGAAAGTATAGCCGGCCTTTTCGCCCTCGCCGGGAAAGTGCAGCAGATAACTCCGCTCGGAGAAGGACTTATAAACGACACCTATAAGG
>CAVKLO010000035.1:0-10025 GCA_963656985.1 Bulleidia sp.
TGCTCGGGCATCCCGTGGCTCGAAGGGATTGCCGGTCAAGCCGGCGATGACGAGGTGCGTGCGTGCGTGCCGTCATGCCCGACCTGCTCGGGCATCCCGTGGCTCGAAGGGATTGCCGGTCAAGCCGGCGATGACGAGGAAGGCGGCACTTCCTCGCGGCTCAAAGACCGGTGCATTGGCGGCCACGAAAAAGGGGGAAAACGTGGCCTTCGATGTACTTTTACACATCGAGGGGATAAGGTAAAACGTTTTTCCGTGGCCGTCAATGCACTATTATGGTGTCAGGCACAGAACTCAAGGTCGCCCGGGAGGGGCAGGGGCCAATGACGGGGGTCAGATGGTGAGGGACGGCAGCGAGTGAGGTGCTGCAGAGGGTGAGGGACTCGGAGCTGACAGGATGCTAATAAAGGAGGCCGAACATCCATAGCGGAATTCGTGCACCATATCCGGTCTCTATGCCGTCTATAGCCAGATAACTGTTGGGAACATCTGCAATCTGGTCAAAACTCTTTCCGTCACCGCCCACTTCGAACAGGTATTTGCCATTCACCAGGAAATCTCCCTTAGAAGGCATCTGCACAGTTCCGATAGATGCACACTGGTCAATGAAGAAAGTCTCCCGCATTGTTCCGACATCTATCCGGGGAGAAAGCGCATACATCAGATTGGTATTACCAAGAAAAACCTTTTTCGGATTGACCAGTTTCTTATAACTCTTGAGTTCCACGGTAAGCAGTTCCAAAATCTCCGCATTGTCCAGTTTGTAGAGAAGCTTCAGCAGGGTATCTCTTGTCGTACCAAGGGAGGCGGCCAGACGGTCCACATTAGGCTGCAGCGGCACATTCTCGGCAATAATCATCAGCAGTTTCTTGCATTTCTCTATGGTATCGTAGCTTATCTTCTCCACAGCGGGCAGGTCGCTTTCGATGACGGTGTCCACCACTTCCTTCAGCCGCACCAGAAAATCCTTTCCCGCGTCCCTGTAGAATGGATAGACTCCTGTACGCAGATAGGCCTCGAAAGCTACCAGCACTTTGGTTCCGGAAACTATATCCATCGCTATGGGGACGTGGTCAGCAAGTACATTTTCTAGGGAAACCGCGTCCATCTTCAGAATTCCTTCATACTCCAGGTATTCTCTGAAGGACATCCCCTTCAAGGTATATGGCGTCTGCCTTCTGGACATATCCACTTTGGCGTTGTCAATCTCCAGCAAGGAGGAGCCTGTGTAAACAATCCTGAGGTCCGTATGCTGGTCTACAAGGTTTTTCAGAATGGTGCTCCAGCCTTTGTATTTGTGGACTTCGTCAATGTAGAACTCGGTGATGCCCCGCTTGTACATAAACTCAATGAGATCCGGCAGTGTATGCGTCCCGAACCAGTAATGGTCCAGAGAGATGTAGAACGTATCGTCAGGATTGCTGTATTTTTCCTTAATCCGCTGCAGAAGCATAGTGGTCTTACCTACTCCTCGTTCTCCTTTAATTCCTATCACTCCGGCATCCCAGTTAATCTGAGGATAGAGGTAACGTTTAAAATCAAGCGTTACTTGAGAGAGTCTGCTGTGGTAGTAATCCACAATGGGGCGGATATCTTTCAGTTCCATATTTTGGGGCTTTTAACATCGCAAATATATAAAACACTTTTAGAAAAGCGAAATTATTGGCTAAAATCACTTTTAGAAAAGTGTGCTTATTGATGGGTGCGGCGGAGGGTGAGGGACTCGGGGCCGGCGATGACGAGTACGTCGGGGTGTTCTGAAGGGCAGGCGGAAGGGAGGGAAACATCCGGGAGAAGCGGAGGGGCGGCAGAAGGGAGGGAGCGGACGAGGATCTGGGCGTAGCCCTGGAATGGGGTGATGGTGAGGGCGTTGCGCTCGGCTGGGGTGCGGCCGGTCGGGCGTTCGGTGTATTTGAAGCCGGGGTCGCCGTTGCCCCAGCCGAGAAGTTCGGCGTTCTCGACGCAGACTTCGAGGGAAGGAAGGGAGGTGCAGATTTCGATGACCACTACGTCGAGGCCGTCAGGGGCGAGGGTGCGTTTCGACGGGGTGAGGGAGATTTCCGGGAGCGCGGCGGGGTAACGGTCGGAGGCCACCTTCCTGCCAGCCCTGTAGCCCACAGCAGAAAAGACAGTCCCGGAAGCCGGAGCGGAGGTGGTGGAGGTGGAGGTGGAGGAACCCGAACCCGAAGCGGTGGAGGTGGAAGAAGAAGAGGCAGCAGTAGAAGAAGATGCGGCAGAGGAAGCCCCCGAAGGCTCACCGACTTTCCAGACGAGATGGCCGTCTGTAGGCATCTTCTTAAGGCCCAGGTTTTTGCGGCCGGCGAAAAGCCGGACCTCGTCGCAGTTAGAATAGACCCAGACTTCCCCATCGTAAGGCCCGCAGATATGCACCAGCGGCTCATCCGTCCAGACCGACTTCAGGTAGAAGGCCTCGTCCTTCGGGAAACCGCAGTAGTCCAGAATGCCGAACTGCGACCCCGTGGCGGGCCAGCGCATAGGATTAGGCTCCCCGCGATAATCGAAGCCCGTCCAATAGAACAGCCCCAGGGCCCACGGACGCTCCTTGTAGAACTTCCAGCCGTCCTCTATTATATTCACCCGCCGCAGCGAATCCACACGGTTTATCGGAGTCATCCAGCCTCTCTCCGGCACGGTCTCATAGACCCCGCGCGTACCGCAGCCCGAAGTCTCCTCCGTACCGACCGCGCATTTCGAAGGGAAAAGCCTGTGATAATCGTCCACCGGATTCTGACGGATATAGTTGTAGCCGAACACGTCCACTCCCTTCACCAGCTCGGGACCGCCGGAATTGCCGTAAGTCACAGGCCGCGTAAGGTCCAGAGAATGCACGGACTCGCTCATTCTGAGAGCGATCTCGCGCCCTGCCTCACTGTGCTCCAGAGCCCATTCCTCGTTGCCGACGCTCCAGAAGAAGACGCAAGGATGGTTCCTGTCGCGCTCGACCATATTCCTCAGCTGCTCCAGCTGCTCGTTCACTCCGAACTGCCGGTTCTCGTCGATCACCGCCATACCCAGCTCGTCGCAGAGAGCGAGCATCGAAGGCGAAGCGCAGTTATGCGAACAGCGTATAGCATTGAAACCGAACTCCTTGAGACGCATAATCCTGTAGCGCCACAATTCGTCCGGCACCCCCACACCCACTCCCGCGTGGTCAAGATGCAGGTCGCAACCCTTGAGTTTCAGCGGATTCCCGTTCACCAGCAGCCCCCGCTCGGGGGAAAACTCGAGCGTGCGCACCCCGAAGCGGCAGCTGTAGGAATCCGACAGCCGACCGTCGTAGAACAGCTCGACCCGGAGTGTATAAAGATACGGATTTTCGATGCTCCACGGACGCTCAGCACGCTCCACGGACGCTCCGGAAGCGTCCAATATCGTGACTCTGCGCGAGATAAGTGAAGGATTGGCCGATGCGTCGGCCAATGTATATTGCATATTTATGCAGGAAGGGTCGATATAGACGGGCTGCGAACCCTGCGCGAGGGTCCAGAGGCTGCCGTCGGAGCATTTCTGCTGAATCTCAAGAGAATAGGGCTTCAGGGCGACCGGGCCGGCGCTGTGCAGGCGGACGTGGCGGTAGATGCCCGCGCCCTCGTAGTACCAGCCCTCCTCTGTCGAGGCGTTGCAGCGGACGGTGATGAGATTGTCCCCGCCGTAGTTCAGGTACGGGGTGAGGGTATAGACGCGCGAGGAGTAGCCGCTGACTTCGTGGCCGAGATAGAAGCCGTTGCAGAAGACCTGGCTGTCGCGGAAGATGCCTTCGAACTCTATGGTAATCTGTTTTCCCTTCTCGGACTCGGGGATGAAAAGATGCCGGCGGTACCAGCCCACGGAATTCTCCGGATACTTCCAGCCTATGCATTTGTAGCCGTGCGAATGGCTCGCCTCACCGCTGTAGGGCAGGTCCACCGCCCAGTCGTGGGGCAGGCTGACCCACTGCCAGCCGGAGTCGTTGAAGGCGGGCATTATCGGGGCGAGGCTGCCTCCGGTGCTCTGAGCCTTGCAGTAGTAGGTGAAATACTCTGTGCCGTGCCGGAAGTCAGCCTGCATCGAGGAGGCGTCGCCGAGGGCGAAAGTCCAGCCCTCGTCCAGAAGCAGGGTGTTCTGGGCGACGGACGGAATGGCCGCGATAGAGATGGCCAGAAGGAGGGAGAGCAGTTTTCGCATAAGCGGACAGCCTGAGTGACGGTGAAAAAACAGGAATCACTGAAATCCCGCGGAAATCAGTGGTTCGCGAAAAATTATTAAAGCTCCAGCGTCAGGACGTGATGTCCCGGGGAGTAGGGGATGAATTCGGACTTGCCGCTGCAGCTGTTGTGCACCGTGATGTCATAGACGGCGTCGCGGAAGACGCGGTGGATCCGGTATTCGCTTATGTGCGCCGGCAGGCAAGGTTTTACAGTAAGCCCGTCATAGCCCGGATGGATTCCGAGCAGGTATTCGGAAACGGTGTACCAGTTCCAGGCCGCCGTGCCCGTGAGCCAGCTGTTCTTGCCCTCGCCCGGCTTCGCGGCCTCCTTGCCGGCCACCATCTGACAGTACACATAAGGCTCCACCTTGTGCAGGGTCTGGTCCTTCACGAAGGCCGGGGAAATCTTGCAATAATGCTCCCAGGCATCGTCTGCACGGCCCGCAAGGGCTTCACCGATGATGACCCAAGGGTTATTGTGGCAGAAGATGCCGGCGTTCTCCTTGTAGCCCTGAGGGTAGGAGGAGATTTCGCCGTACTCGATATAGTATTTCGTGTAGGCGGGGCTGAGGATCACTATGCCGTGCTCCGAGTCGAGCAGCCGCTTCGTGGAGTCGAGGGCCTTGTCGCACATTCCCTTGTCGGCCCCGATGCGGGCCATAGTGCACCAGCCCTGGCTCTCGATGTAGATCTGGCCCTCGGCGTTCCGGTGCGAACCTATCTTGCCGCCGTAGAAGTCGTAGGCGCGAAGGAACCATTTCCCGTCCCAGCCGTATTCCTCCACGGACTCGCACATACGGTCCACCCATTGGGTGACGGAGCGGGAGGTGCGCTTCCCGTCCTTTACCACTTCCGCGACGGGACTGCAGTGAGGATGGTCTTCGAAATATTTCAGAAGCTCCGCCAGGTCACGGCCTACGACCACGTAGAGGCCCGCTATCATAAGGGACTCGGCCTTGCTGCCGAAAGTCCTGTTTCCCGTGGTCTGGAATGACTCGTCGGGGTTGTCGGAGAAGCAGTTCAGGTTCAGACAGTCGTTCCAGTCGGCGCGGCCTATGAGCGGCAGCCCGTGGGGACCGAGATTCTGGTGTACACGGCTGAAACTGATGAAGATATGCTCCATAAGGGTCTTTTCGCTGCTCGGTACGTTGTCGAAAGGAACCTTCTCTTCGAGGATGCTGAAATCCCCCGTTTCCTTCAGATAGGCGAAGGTTCCGAAGAGGAGCCAGAGAGGGTCGTCGTTGAAGCCGGAGCCGATGTCGTTATTCCCCCGCCGCGTAAGCGGCTGATACTGATGGTAGCAGCTTCCGTCAGGGAACTGTGTCGCGGCTATGTCGAGAATGCGCGTCCGGGCGCGGTCGGGACATTGGTGGACGAAGCCTACCAGGTCCTGGTTCGAGTCGCGGAAGCCCAGACCCCGGCCTATGCCGCTCTCGAAGAAGCTCGCGCTGCGGGACATATTGAAGGTCACCATACACTGGTACTGGTTCCAGATGTTCACCATACGGTCCAGAGCGGGAAGGGAGGATTGGACGCGGAAGCGTCCGAGAATGTCGTCCCAGTAGCGGACAAGTTCGCTGAACGCCTCGTCCACCTTCGCGGAAGTGCTGAACGCGCGGAGGATTTCGTAGGCTCTGCTCTTGTTTATGAGTGCGGAGCAGGACGTGAGCGCTTCGCCCGCGAAGGGGGTGCCTTCGATGCTCTTCGCGGCGGCCGCAAGTGTCTCGGGGTCAAGCTGATTCTCGAATTTCTCCTCCGGCGGCATCTCGACGTAGCCGAGGACGAAGACGAGTTCGCGAGACTCGCCGGGAGCGAGGGTGATGTCCAGACAATGCGAGGCGACGGGACTCCAGCCGTGGGCGAGAGAGTTCCGGGGAGCGCCGGCGAGCACGGTCTGAGGAGCTTCGAAGCCATCGTACAGGCCGAGGAAGGACTCGCGGTCGGTGTCGTAGCCGGATATCGGGGCGTTCACGCCGTAGAATGCGTAATGGTCGCGCCGCTCGCGGTACTCGGTCTTGTGGTAGATGACGCTCCCCTGCACCTCGACTTCGCCGGTCGAGAAGTTTCTCTGGAAGTTCTCCATATCGGTGGAGGCGTTCCAGAGGCACCATTCGACGAAGGAGAAGAGGCGGAAGGACTTGGACTTCGCGCTCAAGTTCGTGAGCGTGAGCTTCTGGATCTCGCAGCGATGCCCGATCGGCACGAAGAAAAGCGCCGAGGCACGCAGGCCGTTCTTCTCGCCGGTGATGCGGGAGTAGCCCATACCGTGGCGGCACTCGTAGAAGTCGAGCGGGGTTTTAGTCGGCTTCCAGCCCGGATTCCAGACGGTGCCGCCGTCGCTGATGTAGAAATACCGGCCGCCGGCATCCATAGGGACGCCGTTGTAACGATAGCGGGTGATGCGGCGGAAACGAGCGTCGCGGCAGAAGCTGTAGCCGCCGGCGGTTCCGGACACAAGGGAGAAGAAATCCTCCGTTCCCAGGTAATTAATCCACGGCCAAGGGGTCGCGGGTTCAGTAATCACGTATTCACGAGCGCTGTCGTCGAAATGACCGTATTCCTTCATAAGGTATGTAGCGGGTAAGGTTTCAGTGGATATGTCGGGATGCCGTCCTGTAAACGGCTTTAAGCTTTCAGTGATACTTAAGTGATTCCTAAAAAGCCCCCAGTTTCTTGTTTCTGTCTATCAGTTCTTTAAGCCTCTCGACCGAAAGGCCGGTGCGCAGCCCGTCGGGCGCGGTGTGCAGGCAGTAGTCCACGAGGCGGTCTACGGAACTGCGGGCCACGTGCAGACGGGTGTCGCAGGAGGCGTAGTAGATATATACCGTGCCGTCTTCATCTGCGATCCAGCCGTTCGAGAAGAGCACGTTCATCACGTCCCCGACGTACTCTTCCCCTTCCGGCGCCATAAAGAAGCCGGCCGGCTCGGCGATGACCTTCGCGGGGTCTTCGAGCGAAGTCATATACAGATAGAGGACATACCTGAGACCGGAAGCGCAGCCGCGCACGCCGTGGGCCAGGTGCAGCCAGCCCCGCGGGGTCTTTATCGGGGCCGGGCCTTCGCCGTTCTTCAGCTCCTTCACGGTGTGGTAGTGGCGCAGATTTATGATTTTCTCCTCGCGTACTTCCGCGTGCGTGATGTCGTCCACGAGGGCCCAGCCTATGCCTCCGCCCTTGCCGGCATCGATGAAGCCGTCCTGCGGACGCGTGTAGAGGGCATATTTCCCGTCCACGAACTCCGGATGCAGGACCACATTGCGCTGCTGCGACTTCGACTTCAGGTCAGGCAGCCGCTCCCAGTTCTCGAGGTCCTTCGTGCGGGCTATGCCGGCGCAGGCCACCGCCGAGGAGAGGTCCCCCTCCGGGGCTGCGGGGTCCTTGCGCTCCACACAGAAGATGCCGTAGATCCAGCCGTCCTCGTGCGCGGTGAGACGCATATCATAGACGTTCACGGCGGGTTCGCCGTACTCCGGCATAGTCACCGGATAGTCCCGGAAGCGGAAACCTTCTGCGCCGTCTTCACTCTCCGCCACGGCGAAGAAGGATTTGCGGTCGGCTCCTTCCACGCGGGCGGCGAGCACGTATTTCCCGTTCAGCCTGATGGCGCCGGAATTGAACACCGCGTGTATGCCGAAGCGCTCCTCCAGGTAAGGGTCAGTCGCGGGGTCCAGGTCATACCTCCAGAAAAGAGGGGCGTGCGCGCCGGTAAGCACCGGATTTTCATATCTTTCATATACGCCGTTGACATAGACCGGCGTATTCTTGCGGGTCAGAAGCTGCTCGTGGCTCTTTTCGAGCAGGGCGAGTCTTTCCTTGAAGTCCATAAGCTATTTCAGAAATATAGTTCTTTCGTTCCTGTAGAATTCGATGAAGTCCTCGGCATCCGCCGAGCCTTCGAAAGGGGCGTAGAAATGCCCCGGCTTGTCCCAGGCGTTCCTCCAGGTCAGCACGTAGCAGACCGGAGCGCCCGCCACGCCATCGAGCAGCACCTCCGTCCACCATTTCGGATAAGGTATGCCCTCGAAGCCCGTCTCGCAGACGGCTATGAGCTTCCCGTGCTCAGCGGCGAACTCGGCCATATACTTGAGGTCGAAGCGCATACGGTCGATGAAATATATGCAAGCCGCAGCGAGACGCTCCTGTTCTGAGTCGAACTTCGCCGGGTCCTCAAGGAACTGGTACTGGTCCACGCCCAATATATCGACATATTCGTCACCCGGGTAGCGGCTGAAGTACTCCTCGGCGGAGATATCGGAATTGGGCGAGTACGCCCAGACTATGTTGTCGAGGCCGCGGGAAGTCATATAGTCGCGCGTCAGGCGGTAGAGTGCGATGTACTGCTCGGGAGTGCAGAGCTTGCCGCCCCACCAGAACCAGGTGCCGATGTTCTCGTGCCAAGGTCTGAAAACCAGAGGAATGAGCTTTCCGTCCGCGTCGCGCAGCGAGAGCAGGAAGTCCGCCGTGCGGCCGAGCCATTCCATAAACATCCCGTGTCCGGCTCCGCCGTCCAATACATATTCCACGACTTCCCCGCTGCTGATGTCCCAGGAGTCGCCTCCAGTGAGAGGGTTGCGCGGGTGCCAGGAGAAGGTCACGATGCCGCCTTTCGCCACGTGAGCGACAGCGGCGCGGCGCATAAGAGCGAAGTCCACGCTGTCCAGGTTCGCGGCATCACCCATTTCGATTCCCCCCAGGTCGAAGCCGACCATAGCGGGCGCACTGCCGCAGACCGCCGCGACGTCGCTCCGCCCGAGCGGGTCGTTCTCGACGTCCTCGACTTTCCAGGAGTGTCCATAGACCGCGTCATCCTGATGCGCGTAGTAGAATTTTCCCTCGGCCGCCGCGGCGTCCAATCTCGCCAGCAGCTCCCCGGCCGGGGTTTCAGTCTCTTTCGGGCCGCAGCAGCCGATGATGGCCAGAGCCGCGCCCACAGTAAGAATGGTGTTGGTGACAGTTTTCATAATGATTATTTAAGGGATATTATTTAAGGGATGGAATGTCGTTTCTGTTCAGTATGCGGCTTCCCGCGAGGGTTTTCTTCCAGTCGTCGGCGGTGTTGTTCCAGGAGTAGGAGCCGTCGGAATTCTTCGCGTAGAAGACCGGTTTGCCGTCCTCGAAGTTGCACCAGTTCATCATATAGCCCCACGGGGCATCCTCGGAGAAGGCTCCGTCGATGTCGAGAAGGTTGCCGAACTCGCTGAGTACCACCATCTTGGTGCCTTTTACGGAATTGTTTATATATTTAAAGGCCTCCGACTGGGTGGTTCCCTTGGCCTCGTAGAGGTCGGCCCCCACTATGTCCACATACTCGTCTCCCGGATACCAGGCGCGGGCTTCGCCCGGGTCTGTGCTTACATTGCCGGTATGCTTGGTCTGGACGGTCCAGACCCAGATGAGGTTGTCAAGACCGTAGGTGTTCTGAAGAGTGTCGCGAAGATATTTCCAGAGCCTTACGCAGGCATCCGCCCCGTCGAAGCCCCACCAGAACCACGCGCCCCAGACATAGTCGCCCGCCGCCTCGTGCAGCGGTCTGAAAAGCACCGGGATGCCCTCATCCTGAAGCAGGGTCATATAGCCGGCGAGCTTCTCTATCTGGGCCTTCATCACCGCGTTCTGCCAGGTCCCCTCCTTCAGGGCGTTCTCCACGCCGAAGGTTTTGGTGCTGTAGGAATAGTTGTTCAGCTCCGTCTCCCCTTCCCTGGACGGCACCGTCCAGTGCCAGCCTATCTGGATGATGTTCCCCGCTTCCCAGGCCTCCTTCACCGGGGTGATGTCGCCGTAGTCGGGGCAGCCGTCCCAGGCCTTGGCCGGCCAGTCG
>CAVKLO010000036.1:0-9993 GCA_963656985.1 Bulleidia sp.
GTATAGCTCCAGCCGCCGTTCAGACAGCGCATCTGATTCGCGTTCGGGCCGGTGAGCAGTATCTTCACTCCCTTGGCGAGCGGCAGGATGCCGTCATTCTTGAGCAGGACTTCGCTTTCCTCGGCGGCGCGGAGAGACTTTTCTGCAAATTCTTCTCCGCCGTATTTCTCATAAGCTTTGCCGCCGGTGTTCGGCTCATCGAAGAGGCCGAGACGGTATTTGACGCGGAGAATGCGCCGCACCGCGTCATCGATGCGCTCCATCGGGACCTTGCCTTCCAGCACCAGTTCCTTCAGCAGCGGACAGAACTCCACGCTGTACGGATCCATCGACATATCTACGCCCGCATTGATGGCCAGCCTGATGGCATCTTTCTTGTCCTTCGCGACCTTCTCGCGCGTGTACAGATTGTTTATGTCGGCCCAGTCAGTGACTATCATTCCGTCCCAGTTCAGGTCCTCTTTCAGCCATTTCGTCAGATATTCGTAGCT
The DNA here is from genome assembly GCA_963656985.1 of Bulleidia sp. Lineage (GTDB taxonomy): Bacteria > Bacteroidota > Bacteroidia > Bacteroidales > UBA932 > Cryptobacteroides. The sequence continues at coordinate 492 of CAVKLO010000036.1, forward strand.
GGCGTGTACCGGCACGCCGTTTATGCTGGCAGAGTTCGGCATAATGGTGAGGGCTCCGGCCTCGACCGCCGCCCTGAACGGCTCGAAATATTTTTCACGCAGCATCGCGGGAGAAACGTAGGCCGGCGTGCGGTCTTTACCCGACCACGGTGCGCCATAGGCCATATAGTGCTTCACGCTTGTGGCCACATTGTACCTGCCCAGATGGTTGGGGTCATCGCCCTGATAACCCCTGATTTCGGCAGCGGCCATACGCGCATTGACAAGGGGATCCTCGCCGAAACTCTCCCAGATGCGGCTCCAGCGGGGGTCGCGGCCGAGGTCGATTACGGGATTATACACCCAGGAACAGTTAGCGGCGCGGCTCTCGTAGGCGCAGATTTCAGCTCCTGTGCGGGCCAGTACAGGATTGAACGAGGCGGCGAGGTTTATGGGCTGTGGGAAAAACGTGCCGCCCTGCACGTAGGTCACGCCGTGGTTGTTGTCGAGGCCGTAGATGGTGGGGATACCTATGTACTTCAGCGACTTCTCCTGGATCAGCCGTATCCATTTCTGCCACTGCTCCACGGTGGCGGCGCGTGTGGCCGGGGCATTCAGGATGGAACCCACCTTGTACTTCGAGATGCAGGTGTCGAGCATCATCTCGTTGAGAACCCATTCGCTCTCGGGATTGCCCTCGTAGATATCGAGGTTGTAGGGGCCGAGCCTGTCGACGATCTCCTTGTCCGAGAGTTTCAGCAGGCCTGCGGCTTCCTCGGCAGGCCGCCCGAGCTCGCGGATGGCCTGGGAAACCTTGCTGCGGTCAAGTTTCGCGTTCTTTACCTTCACCGTTCCCATCACATCGAGGTTCAGTTCCAGCATCTGCCCGATTTTCTCATCGAGCGTCATTCTCCGGAGCGTCTTCTCTATCTTGGCCTCGATCTTCTCATCCCGGGGAATGGCCGGTTTTATACTCTGTGCCGCAGCGCTCATTCCCGCAAGCGCGAGGGCGGCAATCATAATGTTTCTTTTCATATTCGGGGCGATCTGATTTCCGTAAAAAAGGCCGGCCGGAATCGGAACCGGCCGGCCACATCCAATAACCAATTACTTAACCGATTTATCTTTATGCTGTTCAGGTTATGTCGAATTCTGTCAATTCCAGCCCTCGTTCTGATACAGGCCGTCCGAACCGGTATTGAGGTCGATGTAGGTCTGAGGTATCGGGAAGAGGTTGAACTTGATTTCACCCGTCTCTTCTGCCCAGCGGCGGATGTTCGGATATATTTCTGCGCCCGCGCGTGCGGAGTACATACCGTAATTGTAGATTCTCGGCTTCCACTCGTCCGGTTTCATACGCAGGAAGGTAGCCCAGCGGAACTCCTCGTAAAGGAGCTCGCGTCCGCGCTCGTCCAGTATGGTGTCCAGAGTGACGGTGCCGAACGGAACGGCATTGGCGCGGGAGCGCACGGCATTGACCGCCTCGGCGGCTCCGGCTGCATCGCCCGAGCGGAGCAGAGCTTCTGCGAGGATGAAATAGACCTCGGCAGTGCGGATCGCGTAGCGTGAGCGGTAGAAATAGACGTACTGGCCGAACCAGGATGCCGGTTCAGACGCATCGTAATCCCAGGCGTCGAACGGGGTTTCCTTATACCAGATCGGGAAGAATACTCCCGAAAGCTCCGGGGTGGAGTGGTCGATATGGTTCCAGCCTACTTTCTGCTCGTACAGAGGGTGGTTCTCATCGCAGCACATATATTCGGTCTTCACCGTGACATCCTCGATGTAGCGGAGGTCGGCGGAGCTGCCGTTGTTATGCTCGGCATCCCACATCGTGTATGACGCGTACCAGGTCGGGGTGCTCTGCGCCCAGCCCGTTCCGCCGTGGGTGGCCGGACTCATCTGCCCGCCGTATTTGGAGGAAAATGATTTCCAAGGACCGGCGGCTGCACCTTCGTGCGCATATTGTGAAGACCAGTTGTAGTCCTGAAGTGCCGGAGTAAGACCGAGAGTACACTGCCGTCTTCCGCCGTAAGATGCGTAGGATGCATAATCCGGGGCGCTTACCATCACCCAGATGGCTTCTGTGTTAGAAGGGCTGATGATGTTCTGGGCCACGAAAAGGTCGCTCATCACATTTCCGTCCTCGTCGGCGTTAGGGATACCGTTTACACTTCCGCCCACACCAGGAAGACGGACACCGAAACGTTCTTTCATAAGAGGGTGGTGCTGAATCACTTCCTTGGCAATTGCAGCTGCGGAAGTGAACTCGGAGGAGTTCGAACTCTCCACACCGTCGGCGAGATAGGCCTCCGCAAGATAGGCTCCGGCAGCGCCCTTGCCGGCACGGCCGTACTCGGCCTTCACATCCCAAGGGAGAACTTCATAGGCCTCTTTGAGGTCTGCGATGGCAGCGGCGTAGGTCTCGCTGCGTGAGGCGCGCTCGTAAGCATAATTAGGGGTTTCCGTATATTCAAGAACCATCGGAACGCCTCCGAAGAGTTCGCCCAGACGCAGATAGGAAAGACCGCGTAGGAACTTGGCTTCGGCAGATATGCGGTTCTTCTCCTCCTCACTCGCCCATTCCACATCGTCTATCTTGCTAAGGGACAGGTTGCTGTATGAAATGACCTTATAGAACTTGTCCCAGAGGCTCTTGGCCAGGCTCATATCAGCAGACCAGGCGGCCGAGAAATTACTCATATGAGACCCGAGACCGAGCTGGTACTTGTTGTCTGTCATATCGGTTCCTGTGGAGGTGTTATACATTATTCCCTGCCCGAAAGGGTTCGGGAAATAGAGATCCTCGAACTCATAGTAACCTGTAAGCAGGGTGTTCTTGACATTGTCGCTGGTCTGGTATCCATTCTCTATGGTAAGTTCAGCCTTCGGTTTTTCAGTCAGGAACTCCTTGTCGGACACGCAGGACGAAACGGTTCCGAGCAGAGTCATCCCTGCAAGACCCAGTATTATTTTATGTGTTTTCATTTTCTTAACTGTTTTGGAGTCTGTTAGAATGTCAGATTAAGTCCGAGGGTGACGGCGCGCGGGATACCGAGGCCGGAGCCGCTCGTATTCTGAGGGTCGCTCATTTTCCATTTCGGAGCTATGTAGAAGAGGTTGCGGCCGGAAAGGGTGAGACGTGCGTTCTTGACTCCGATTGTGCCCGCCAGACTGCTGAAGTCATATGAGAGGGAGACATCCTGAAGACGGACGTGGCCGATGGAATTGTAAACTACGTATTTACCCTCGTTCACGTTCGGGGCCGGATAGGTATTGTTAGGTTCCTGAGCCGTCCAGAACGGGATGTCGAGAGCGGTACAGGCGACCGTGTTGTTAAATGTCACGTAAGCGAAAGTATTGTTGGACAGGCCATAACCGCCGCCGCCGAAAATACCCTGAATGAGCATATAGAACTGCCATTTACCCCAGTTAAGGGTGTTGGCCCAAGAGAGACGGAAGTTCTCGTCACCGTAGCCGAGTATCTGACGGTCTTCCGGTGTAGGATTGTCGGTCTCGCTTCCGTCAGCTTTGATGAAGATAGGACGGCCCGCGTTTACACCTTCCTGAAAGATACCCTTGGTCTTGTAACCGAATTTGGTGTTGATAGGATAGCCGAGGAAATAGCCGCGTGTCAGATCGTCCTGACCGTCTCCGTAGAGATCCACAATCTTGTTACGGTTCAGAGTGAACACCCAATTCGAAGTCCAGTTAAGGGTGGAGTTCTTTATGTTCACGGTATTGAGGTTGATTTCCAGACCCTTGTTGTCCACGCGTCCCATAGTAGCCTTCTGGTTGGTTATTCCGGCCGTCATCACAGGAATATTGCGGTCGAAGATCTGGTCCGTGGTCTTGGACACGTAGGCGTTGACATCCACGTGAATGCGGCCCTTCAGGAAATCAGCTTCGAAACCTCCGTTCCAGGAAGTGGTGGTCTGCCATCCCAGTGTAGGATTACCCAGAGCTGACAGCTTCTGTCCCCAGTGGATTTCGCCGCCATACCAGTTGGCGATGCCGCCTCCGCGCGCCACGTCGATAGTGGAAAGAGTGCCGTAAGGGGAAAGGGTCTGCGCACCGTTCTTGCCCCAGGAGAGTTTCAGTTTCAGGAAGTCCAGCCAGCCGAGACCCTTCATAAACTCTTCGTTGGTCATAGTCCAGGCCGCGCCGAAGGCTGGGAAGTTGCCCCATTTGTTTTCAGCGCCGAAGACCGACGAACCGTCGCGGCGCAGCGAAGCGTTGAAATGATAGGTGTCCTTATAGGAATATATCACGCGTCCGAGATAGCCGACATCCGTATGGAGGGTATAGCTCGGTGATGAGAAACTCTTGGTGTCGGCGTTGCCCAGAGCATACCAGCCGCGCAGCGTTTCGCCGGCTGCGGTGAAGCCTGTACCGGACATCGATTCGTAGGAAGATTCGGAGCTGTCACGCGTATATACGAGAGAGCCGCTCACATAATGCTTTCCGAATGTGCGTGAATACGAAAGGATATTGTCCATAACCCAGTTCTCCGACATCGAATGGCCGATGTACCCGTTGGCGTTGGAGAGATTGTAATACTCGGGACTCTGGCCTACTCCTTCCCAGTCATTCGAAAGAAGCACAGGGGAGATGTTCTCGTGGGTGAAAGAATAATTGTCGGAGCGGACTTTGGTGTAAGAAGCGTTGATTCTGAAATTGAGACCCTCGATCCAAGGGATGTTCACGCTGATGAAACCGCCCAGATTGAGATTGAAACGCTTGTTGTCCACATCACGGCCGTTCTGAGTCTCCCAGAGCGGATTGACAGAAGACGAATTCACGCCTTCCACATAATAGCGGAGAGTCTTTCCGTCGGGGAGATATGGCTCCATATACGGAGAGACCTGTATATCGGTGCTGGCAGATACCGACTGGTCAGAAGAGTTGGTATAGGCCATATTGCCGCCGATTTCGATATGCTTGTTGATCTTCGTGCTGAGGTTCATCGTGGCATTGTTCCGCATAAAGTCGTTGCCGACAGTCATTCCCCTCATCTTGGAGTGTCCGAGCGCAAGATAGTAGTTCGAATTCCGGGTACGTCCGGAGAAACTCAGGTTATAGTTCTGAGTATATCCCGTGCGGGTAACCATATCATACCAGTCCGTAGTCTTTCCTGCCTCATAGTTCGCCTTTTCGAGGAAGGACATCCAGTCGGTGTTCGTCAGGTCGCTGAGACCCTGCCGTGCATTGCGGTACTTGATGTAGTTCTCCGGAGAGAGATATTTCTGCTTATAAGAAGGTTCGGAGAATGACTGCGAAGTCGAGAAATTGATGAGCGGCTTGCCCTCCTCACCTTTCTTCAGGGTAATCATAATCACGCCGTTGGCGGCCTTGGAACCATAAGCCGCCAGAGATGTGGCATCCTTCAGTACGCTGACGGTTTCGATGGAATTCGCGTCTATGTCTTCGAGGTTGCCCGTGAAGATTACACCGTTCACCACTACAAGCGGAGAGGAACTTGTGGAGCCCAGACTGCGGCGTCCGCGCACGCGTATGCTCGCGTTGCTTCCCGCCCAAGTGGATTCCGCACCCATAATGATGCCCGAAAGACGGCCGCGGAGCATATCGGAAACATTGTTCAGACCCAGATTCGCTATAGGAGAATCCTCCATCTTCATAACATCCACCGATCCGGTGAAGTTCTTGGCCCTCGTGGTACCGTAGCCGATTACCACCACATCATCGAGCAGTTCCCGGGAAACCTTGAGAACGATGCGGAAAGAAGTCTTGTCACCGACGGGGATTTCCACTTCATCGTAGCCCATACTTGACACTGTGAGTATGTCATTCGGAGAGCATTTGAGTTCGAATCTGCCGTCCGCATCCGTGGCGACACCTGTCGTGGTCTGTCCCTTGATCATAACCGCCGCGCCGATGACTCCCTGGTCGGTGTCATCCACGACGGTTCCGGAGACAAGCCTGTTCTGCGCCAGCAGCACGGGGAGGGAAACTATAAGTCCTCCCAGAAGAAGTGCCAGTCGCCTGAAAGCTTGTTTTTTCATAAAAGGTCGTTTTAATGTTTATTAAATTGTTAAACTTGGCATCAAATCCTGAACGTTGTCTGAAAAATGACTTCAACAACTTCCTATGCGGTAACAACGGACGGCATCCGGCCGTCCCGCGTTCACCCGCGGTCAGTTTTTGCATCGCAAAGATGCTCTTATCATCATAATCGGTCTGTCATCAGAATACAAAGTTCGGCACATCTCCCGACGGCAAGTCCGAAAAATGCCGCCACAGTACGAAATTTCACTTCCGAGCAGGCTTCTGACACGTTCCGGGAGGGGATTTGCGTTCAGACAAGGTAAAAACGCCCCGTCCGCCACGATGCCCGTATCTTTATTTTTCGTATTTTTGTGGGACTTGTACACCGTCTTTCACGACCACATATATGAAGAAATCCTGTATCCGACTTTTCTTGTGGACACTCCTGCTTTCCGCCTGCCGCCCTGCGGCGGAACAGGCCCCCGTGTCCGGCGCACGCATAGAATCTATGCCGAAAAACGTGACCTGCACCACCGCCTGCATAGATTCTACAGGATTCATCTGGATAGGCTCCGAAGACTCGGGGCTTTACCGTTTCGACGGCACCAATTATCTGCATTATCCGGCTTCCGGAGATGACGGGAACCCGGGGTCGTCCTTTATCACGAGAGTTTTCTCCGATTCGCGCGGCGCCGTATGGGTGGGAACTGACCGTGGCGTGGACAGGTATGTCCCGGAAAACGGGTCATTCCGCAGAATTCCCGGCAGAGGTGAAATGAAAAGCGTCACCGCTCTTACGGAAGACGGAAGGGGGAATGTGCTCGCAGTCACGGAAGAGGGGGTTCTCCGCTATGACGGGGCTACGGATTCGTTCAGGACCGTGATAGAAGCGGGCAAAGACCGGATTATGAAAGCCTACGCCGTGCCGGACGGGAATCTGGTTCTGGTGAGAAACTTCGGCATAGACCGCTATGACCCGGATTATGATCTGACCGAATCCCATCCTTCCGGGCTGGCCATCGTGAATTCCTGGATGGTCAGCTCCGAATTGCTCCTGCTGAAAAGCTTCCCGGCCGTCCGCCTCTTCGATCTGAAAACGAACACTTTCAAGCCTCTGTCCGGCGCGATAGCCGATATGGGAAATCCGGACAGGCTGACTTTCGTCTCTCCGCTCGAGAACGGCTCCATAGTCTTCGCTTATGACAGAAAGTATTATTTCTACAACTTCACTTCGGATGTCCTGATATCCGAAGACGAACCCGATTTCCCGTTCGACACGGACGTAAGCGCATCGGCAGCCCTCTTCGTACTGAAGGACAAGACCGGAGGGTACTGGATAATGACACGTACCAAGGGGCTTTCCAAGGCGAAACCCGCCGTCAATTCACTTTATTTTCCTCTCGAACGCTATGCTGCGGAGCACCGGATAAAGACCGTCGTCTCCGGCAGCGGGAAAGTCTGGATGATATCGGACGGGCACTATCTTGTGACCTTCGACATAGCGTCGCGCAGGCTCGAAGTGGAGGAAATCGGCCGTATCATAGGCAGAGTCCTCGGAGAGGACAGATTCTGCGACATCTTCTGGGACGAGGGTTCCTGCCGGCTGTTCCTCATCGCCGACTCGAATGTGTGGGAATATACCATAGATCCGCAGGGCGGACGCAAGCTCACCCGATTCTACCATCCGTCCTATGTCTCCGGCTATCTGAAGATCGCGGTGGACAAGAACGGCGGCATCTGGGGAGGAGGACGCAGCGGGACACTGCAGTATTCGCGCTCAGACGAGTCTTCATTCAGCATTCAGTTTTCAGACGTGAATCTGAACGGGCTGACCACCTATACCCGCTTGACAGCCATAAGCTGTCTGGACAGCGGTCTGATCTCCGCGGCATTCGGCAATTCCGCGATCGGCTTCATAGACCCCGTCACCAGACAGAACCACGTCGTATATCTGTCTTCCGTCGAGGGACTGAGGGACATCGTCTCCCTCTGTCCCGACAATGAGGGGCGGCTCTGGATAGGAACCGCTTCTGACGGTCTGTTCTTCCTGGACCTCCAGACTTATGAGGTCGAGAGGTCGAAAGCTCTCCCGAAGGGAAGAATAAGCAGCATCTCGCGCGACGGCAAGGGCAGGATGTTCGTGGTCTCCGGGTCGAATCTGTTCCAGCATATTCCGTCATCGGGGACGTTCAGAACACTGCTGGTGTCGTCCGGCACATCAGCGTCCGCGCTCTGCAATGTGGGGGACAACGAAATGCTCGCCTATCTGGGCGGAGAACTGAACGTCATCGAGAGAAATGCAGCCACCGCAGTCTCCCGGATACCCGAGGTCGCGGGCGTGATGGTCTCCGATGGAAGCGGCAATCTGCTGGACATCGTCAGATTCTCCGATTCCGGCAGACATCGGGTAGTCCTCGGGAAATCCGAGGATAATCTCAGACTGACCGTGACTCCGGCGGAACTCATCGACTGCGGATATCTGAACTGCAGGGTGTTTTTCAAGGGGGTCTTCCGGGAATGGCGGGACTTCAGCGAAACTTCGTTCCCGCTGGACAATATCCCCTACGGGACCCACACCCTGTCTTTCGCGCTCATAAACCCTGCGGAAGGCACTTCGGGACCTGTGTATGAGCTGAAGATCACGGTCCTGAGGCCCTGGTATAACTCTACGTCCGCAAGAATCATTCTGGGACTGATATTACTCGGGGTTCTCCAATACATCCTGAGACTTCTGAGAAAGTCCGAGGAGTCCGAAAGGAAGGCCGAGATGGCCGAAGATGAAAAGAAAATGCAGCAGCGGCTGAACCGGCGGAACATAGATTTCTTCACTGACATCTCCCACGAATTCCGCCCTCCCCTGACCATAATCTCGGGTTCTGCGGAAACTCTGCTCCAGGATCCCCGGCTCACCAGCCGCCAGGGGCATCTTGTGCATCTGGTGCAGCGCAATTCGGACCGTATGCTCAAGCTTGTGGGCCAGCTGACGGACCTGAACAAACTTGACCACGGAAAAATGGTGCTGAACGTGAAGGCCTGCGACATCTCCGCCATCATCCGCAGTGCTTACGAAGCCTTCGGGAACGCGGCCGAAAGAAAAGAAATCGCTTTCCGTCTGGACTGCCCGGACTATCTGCTGTGCTGGACTGACAGCGACAAATTCGAGAAAGTGGTCTATAACCTGCTCTCGAACGCCTTCAAATACACCCCTTCCGGAGGTTCGGTAACCCTCCGTGCCGGAACCGGGAACGCAGCCGATGTCGGCGGGCTTTTCCCGGGGCAAAGCCCGAAAGAGGGGAATTATCTCATAGTCTCTGTAAGCGATACCGGCATAGGCATTCCGGACGAGAAGAAAAAGGACATCTTCACCCGCTTCACGAGAATAAATCCCGACAGCCGCACCGGAGGGACCGGAATAGGCCTGTCATTCTCCAAATCCCTCGTCGAGATTCACCGGGGAATGATAGGAGTGAGGGACGGAAAGGCCGGCGACGGCAGCGCCTCGGGGTCGGTATTCTTC
>CAVKLO010000037.1:0-9945 GCA_963656985.1 Bulleidia sp.
GCTTTCGCTCATTATCCGTTACCGATAATCGATGTGAATCAGTTGAATGAGAATCTTTCAACTGTAAGGTAAGCAAGACTGCTCAACAACGTAATCCCCGCCTTCCATAGTTGGTTGGTGGGGATTGTTGTATGGATGGAAAGCTATCTTCGATGCGTAGTCATCGAAATGTGCATAATTCTGTTTTTAGCTACTGTCCCGTAAACATCTTTTCGGGAATAGCTAACATATGTAAATTATATTCACAAATCAAGTTTATTTCCTTGGGTCGATAAATAGGTTAATAGTTGTAAAATAAGTAAAGTTTATGCGCGGATTTTATAATTATATCTCATTGAAAATCAGCGCAGGAATCTCATCGTATAAAGTATAGGGATAATCAAACGGACTATCTTTTAGGAGAACTCTGCCCTCACAGTCCAAAGCAAGGAATAATCATCAATTATATCACATATTATCACTCGTTTATATCATACTATCTAAACTAATTTGTAGCAAAATTATCACAGTTCTCCTCTCCCCGATACATCTGTAAATCCACAAAACCCCTTTGTTTTTACATCTATTTTAATTACATTTGTACATTGCGATTTAGATATTTACAGTATGGCAAATGCCGATGAAAAGACAGGAGTAAGACTCCAGCAGTTTCTCTCTGCGGAGAACATCACACAGGCGCAGTTCGCCGACAGCCTCGGCATAACCCGCGCAAGCATCTCCCACATTCTCGCGGGACGCAACAAGCCGAGCTTCGACTTCCTCTCCGGAGTGCTCCGGCGCTACCCCAACCTCAGTATCGACTGGCTCATCGCAGGCAAAGGCCGGATGTACCGCACGCCCGCAGCGGAGCTTTTCGCAGCCGAGCAGAGCGGAATCCTCGCCCCGGACTCTCCGGTCGAGCCTGATTACAGCCGCAGAGAGAACTACCTGCCCCGAGACACAGAGTCATCCGGCGGCCTTACGGCCAATTCCTCCCCTAACTCCGCCCCGCTAAACGCCAGAGAAGCGGATAATCCCGGACCGAACGGCGAACAGTCCGGAAATACAGCGCCCACGAACGGAACCGCAGCTTCGGCAAACACCCCGCAAAGACCTGCCGCTCAGCGTAGAATAGCCCGAATCACCGTATTCTACGATGACGGGACATATCAGGAATTGAAATAGTTTCAGTACATTTGCAGACGCTTGCCGCCGGCAAAGATGAAGCGCACGTATCCGCAGCTCCGCCGAAAGCGAAGAACACAGAAAAACGTAAACGCAAAAAACCGGAATGCCGTCAAGCAGCTGAGCTATGCTGTACAAGATTATCTTTCGTCCATTAGCGATACTGCTCGGGTCCGAACGGGCCGGAAAGCTGGCTCTGTCATCTCTTTCCTTACTGGACAGAGGCCCGGTGGGACGCAGCATACTCAGACTCCGCTACGGCCTGCCCGGCCTGAAAAAGAGCGGCCTGAAACTCTCCGGCGAGCTCTTCGGACTCCATTTCCCGAACCCCGTAGGCATCGCGGCCGGAATGGACCGGAGCGGAAAATACTGCGGCTGCCTGAGCGACCTGGGCTTCGGCTTCGTCGAAGTAGGCTCCATAACGGCAGACCCTGAAAAGGGCTTCGACAGGCCGAGAATCAGCCGTCTGAGCAAGTCCAAAGCCATCATCCACCGCTGCGGAGCGCCTAATCCCGGCGTGATGAAAGTCATAGAGAACCTGCAGGAAAACCGCCGCTGGGGCAGCATAGTCGCCCTGAACCTGACGGCATCGCCGGGCAGCACCAAGGACTCCCAAATCATAGACGACTACCGCCGCTCATTCTCGATGTCCTACGATTTCGCGGACATCTTCGTAATAAACATCTCCGCACCGAACAGCAACGGAGTCCTCACGGTTCAGGACAGCGCCTCGCTCGCGGAAATCGTCGATCCGCTCCTGGACCTGCGAGCCTGCTACGGAGTTTACAAGCCGATACTGATCAAAGTAGCCTCCGACATCCCTTTGGCCCGGATAGACCCCATCATCGACTGGTGCCGCATCTCCGGAGTGGACGGCATCATCGCCGGCAACAGCCCGAAAGCACTCCCCGCCCTCCTGCCGACCACCCGCAAGTCTCAGAGAATCAGCGGAGGAAGCCTCAGCGGACAGCCCGTCTTCGAGTCGAGCCTCGCACTCGTCAAGCACATCAGCGAGTACACGGACGGCCGCTTCCCCATCATAGGCTGCGGCGGCATAATGAGCCCGGCCCAGGCCCGGGCAATGCTTCTCGCGGGCGCTTCCCTCATACAGCTGTACACCGGACTTGTTTACGAGGGGCCGTCCCTGTTGAGAAGAATTCTCAATCATCTTGAGAAATGACGCCGAAACTCCCCCCCCCTTATGAAACAAGAAAAGAATAAACTGCTTCAGATTTGTCTTTTTTTTCTGAAGAACCATTCTGAACATTCCATAAAAAACCATACACGATGACTAAAGCAAGCATATGCACGATCGGTGACGAGATTCTCATCGGTCAGATAGTCGACACAAATTCCGCACGCATCGCCTCCGCACTCGATTCCCTGGGCATCAAGGTGACGAGGATGCTTTCCATAGCTGATGACAGCGACGCCATAACAAGCGGTCTTACAGCCCAGCTGCAGGACTGCGACATAGTGATATGCACAGGCGGCCTCGGCCCCACGAAAGATGACATAACGAAGCCTGCACTCTTCAGTCTGAGCGGCAGCACAGGCTGGGTGGAATTCGAGGCGCAGACCGCAATCAATCACGAAATTCTGCACTCCAGAGGACTGGACACACTCGAGAGCAACCGCCATCAGAGTCTGGTTCCGGACAGATGCGACCCCATACTGAACCGCAGGGGTACGGCCCCGATAATGGCCTTCCATTTCGATGGGAGCCGTTTCGGCCACAAGGCCGCCCTCTATTCTATGCCTGGAGTCCCCTACGAGACCCAGGCCGCCCTGCCCGACGTGCTTGAGGACATACACGCACACTTCAGTCTCAGCGGAATACACCACCACACCCTGATGACCTACGGTCTGGCCGAATCCGCCCTCGCCGAGAAGCTCGCGCCCTGGGAGGACGCGCTCCCGAAAGGCATTCATCTGGCCTATCTGCCCAACCCGCTCACCGGAGTGAGGCTTCGGCTTTCATCCTTTACGGTAGACTGCGAAAGGCTTGAGGCCGAAGCGGAAAAGCTCAAGACAATCCTCGGGAATCTGGTATATTCCGACTGCGATGACTGTCTCGAATCGGCCATAGGAAAGCTTCTTAGAGGGAGCGGCCGCACGCTGAGCGCGGCGGAGTCCTGCACGGGAGGGGAAATCTCCCACCTGATCACCACCATCCCCGGCGCGTCCGAATATTACCTCGGGTCAGTCACCTCATACTCGGCGGAAGTTAAGTGCAAGGTGCTCGGAGTCAGAAGAGAAACCATCGATAAGGAAGGTATCGTGAGTTCAGCCGTCGCGGCGGCGATGGCCGAAGGCGTGCGCCGTCTTACGGGCAGCACCTATTCAGTGGCCACCACGGGCTGGGCCGACGCCTACGGGGATGAGCACGAGCCGGCGGGCACGGTATGGATCGGAGTGAGCGGGCCCGAGGGCACGGTCACGGAGCGCCGCCAATACCGCAACGACCGCAAGCGCAATATCCAGCGTTTCGCCGCCTCCGCACTCGACCTCCTCCGCCGCTACATAGAAGGCAGTGCAAGGTAAGAGGGACATTGAGTGCATCGAGATGTGCAAATTGGGGTCTAAACGTACATCTCGATGTACTTTTTTACATCGAGATGTACGTTTTCCTATGTTTTTGCACATCTCGATGCACTCAACGTCCGCGAAAGGGTAAGAAACTCCGCACGCGACAGCAGAAAATGCCCGCGAAGGGGTCAGAAGTTCGCACGAAGGAGTCAGAAGTTCCCGGCGAGCCTCTCCACGTCGCTGAGGACGCGCAGATAATTGCCGCCGGCGATCTTTTCCACATCGTCCCAGCTGTAGCCCCGAGAGTGCAGCTCCTCGAAGATGCACGGCAGCTTCGAGACATTCTCGAGCCCGACCGGCTGCACGCAGACCCCGTCGTAGTCGGAGCCTATCCCCACGTGGTCTATGCCGGCGACCTTCACCGCGTGTTCAATATGGTCCACGACGGCCTTGTACGAAGGCCTCGGCAGAGTCAGCAGCGAATCCTGGACCGCGTGCCAGGCCGCGATTTTCCCCGGATCGGCGGGGGCGGCCTTAAACTCCTCCTCTATGGCGTCCACCCTGTCCTCCAGCCCGTCGGCGGCGAGAAGCGCCGCGAAATCGGCCGAAAGAAATGAAGGATAGAGACTTATCCCGACCAGCCCTCCCCCGTCGGCTATGCGCCGCATCAGAGAGTCGGAAATGTTCCGCCGAAGCGGATTTATGCTGCGGCAGCTTGAGTGTGAAGCGATTATGGGAGACTTGGAGCAGTCCAGACAGCCGGAGGCCGTCTCGTCGGAGGCGTGCGAAACGTCCACTATCATTCCTAGACGGTTCATCTCCGAGACCACCTCGCGCCCGAAAGGACTCAGACCGCCCCAGCGGCGATGACCGGCGGCAGCGTCACCGATCTCATTGTCAGCATTGTGCGTAAGCACGATGCTGCTTATCCCGAGCCGGCGGAACTGCCGCAGCAGACTCAGCGAACGCTGAATCGGAGAGCCGTTCTCGAGGCTCATAAGTATGGAAAGACGCTTCGCGGCGATGTTCTCGCGAAGCTGCGAAGAGCGGAAACAGAGGCGAATGCCGTCCCCCGCGCTCTCCACCTGGTCATAGACGAGAGAGATGAGTTTCAGCGCATAGGCTGTAGCCTCCGCACCTTCGAGCTGCGGAAAAATGTACATAGCGAAGACAGAGGCTCCGATCCCTCCGGAGATGAGCTTCGGAAAGTCCACCTGGGCGTGGTCGTTGTCCTTATGGAAATCGCGCAGCCGATACATCTGCGAAGGAGAATCGCAATGCGCATCTAAAATAAACATAGTCAATAAAATAACTTTCTTCTTACGCGACCTTTCCGGCTATTTTCATCTCAGTCGCGCAGCTCCGGAAAAACAGGCGGAAAGCCTGCAAAAATCAAGCCCCGCTCTCGTCCACCAGCGTCGCCCACTCGTCCGTCTTGGCGTCCAGGTCGCGCTTGCTCTCCAGATACCCCCGGGTCAGCTCCATAATGTCGTCGTCCGGTCCGGGAGCGGCCAGAACCCGCTCAATCTCAGCCATTTTCTCTTCCAGCTTCGAGATTTCGCACTCCAGATACGAAATGCGGTTGCGGACCTTCCGCGAAGCCTTCGAGCGGATCTTCATCTCCTCGAACGAGAGCTTCGTATCGTCCTGCCCGACCCGCTTTACCCCGTCATGCCCGACCCGCTCGGGCATCCGTTCACCCCCGGCCCGCGTACCGCCACGCCCGACCTGCCCGGGCATCCGTTCATCTCCCCGGCCGTCCCCAGGACGTCCAATCCCTCCGAAACGTCTTTCCAACTCCTTGAGGCTCTCCAGCTTGCGCGACTGCAGGAACTCCCCTACGCTGCCCAGATACTCCCTCACGCGCCCGTCCCTGAACTCGTAGAGCTTGTCCACCAGACCGTCCAGGAAATCCCTGTCGTGGGACACTATGACGAGAGTCCCGTCGAAGGCCTTGAGGGCGCTTTTAAGGATATCCTTGGACTTGATGTCCATATGGTTCGTAGGCTCGTCGAGCGCCAGCAGATTATGGCTTTCCAGCATCAGCTTGGCCATACCCAGACGCGCCCTCTCGCCTCCGCTGAGCACCGAAACCCTCTTGTCTATGTCCTCGCCCCTGAAGAGGAAGGCCGCGAGGATGTCGCGGAGCCTCGCGCGGACATCCCCCGTCGCTATGCGGTCGAGAGTGCTGAAGACCGTCTCTTTCTTGTCCAGCACATCTTCCTGATTCTGCGCGAAATAGCCCACATTCACATTATGTCCGAGCCTGGAGGTTCCGCTTATCGGCTCCAGCTGCCCCATAATCACCCGCATAAGCGTAGTCTTGCCCTCGCCGTTGCGCCCGATAAGGGCCACCTTCTCCCCTCTCTTGATTTCTATGTCCGCATCGGAAAACACCAGCTTTCCGGGATAGCCTACGGTCAGATTCTCAGCCTTATAGACCACATCCCCGGAGCGCTGCGCCGGCGGAAACTTCACGCTCATCGCGCTCCTGTCCGTCTCGTCTATCTCTATGCGGTCGATTTTCTCCAGAGCCTTGATTCTGGACTGCACCTGATTCGATTTCGTGGGCTTGTAGCGGAAGCGGTTTATGAAGTCCTCCGTCTTCTCTATCATCTTCTGCTGGTTCTCGTAGGCGGCGGTCTGCTGGGCCATACGCTCGGCACGTAGGGTGAGATACCGGCTGTAAGGCACCTTGTAGTCGTTCAGATGTCCCAAGACTATCTCCACGGTGCGGTTCGTCACCCCGTCGAGGAACTTGCGGTCGTGGCTGACCAGCAGAATGGAGCCTCTGTAGGCCTTCAGATAGTCCTCAAGCCATTCGATGGACTCGATGTCCAGATGGTTCGTAGGCTCGTCCAGAAGAAGAAGGTCGGGAGTGCCGAGCAGAATCTTGGCCAGTTCTATTCGCATATTCCAGCCCTGACTGAAGGTCTCCGTGAGACGCCCGAGCTCGTCGGACTTGAAGCCCAGACCCAGCAGTACCCTCTCGGCCTGCACTTCGGGCGGCTCGCTGTGACTGAGCGAGAGATGGTCGTTCAAGTCGTTAAGACGGGTTATCAGTTCGATATATTCCGCTGAATCATAGTCAGTTCTCTCCGAGAGCTGAAGAGTCACTTCATCTATCTCGCGCTCCACCTCCTTCGTAACTTCGAAGGCGGTCATCGCCTCCTCCATAACCGTGCGCCCCCTGTGATGCTCCATAATCTGGGGCAGATAGCCTATGGTCAGGTGCGAAGGCTTGTCCACGTGACCCGAGGACGGGGAAAGCTCTCCGCAGATCAGCTTCATTATGGTGGACTTGCCGGCGCCGTTCTTTCCCACCAGACCTATCTTGTCGCTTTCGCTGATGTGGAAGCTGATGTGGTCCAGAAGGTTGAAATTGCCGAAGGAAAGGGTGAGTTCGTTAATCGATATCATCTGATTCTGACTTGGGAATGCTCCTGTACTTCCGGATCATAGGGAATGCTCCCGGGGGTCTTCCATTTCTTCAGGTCCCGGTTTACACAGGAAAATGCTGAATTCGTACAGCAGGTACAGCGGCACGGACACCACCATAAGGGTGAAGGGGTCTCCGGTCGGCGTCAGCACTGCGGACAGGATGAGTATGACCACTATGGCGTGTCTGCGGTAGCGCTTCATAAAGTCCCTTGTGACTATCCCGAAACGGGACAGGACGGCGAGTACGGAGGGAAATTCGAAGAGCAGTCCCATCATAAAGACCATTCCGCTGAAAATCGAGATGTAGGAATTGAGGGAGAAGGTGTTCTCCACCGCCGCACTCACCTGGTAGCCGTCGAAAAACACCAGCATCAGCGGCATCACGAGGAAATACCCGGTGCAGAGACCGAGATAGAACAGGCCCGCTCCGAGTCCGAAAGCTCCTCTTACGGTCCTGCGCTCGTTCTGATAGAGGGCCGGGGCGACGAAACGCCACAGCTGATAGCAGATGAAGGGGAAGGTCACGATGAAAGCCGCGATGAACGTCACCTTGATGTGTATGAAGAACTGGGCGGGGACATCGATGTTTATGAGCTTCAGATTCATATCCAGGCCCAGCAGCCGGTAGAACCAGAATGAAGACCTGGCCGGAGCGAGGACCACCCCGTCGAAGAGGGGGGCCTTGAAGAAGAAGAGCACGGTGAAGACGAGCACGATGGAAAGAACCGAGCGGATTATGGCTCCCCTCAGTTCTTCGAGATGGTCCCAGAAGGACATCTCCTTTCCCGTCTGTTCTTCAGATGACATAGTCCGGAAAAACTCCCGCTCCGCTTCCGCAGAATTATGTGACGGCGGAAAAGGCCCCGCTCCGCTTTCTGCGGAACGGTTCTTACTCCGTCTTGCCGGAGGACTTCTCCGCAGGCTTGTCTGCCGGCTTGTCGAGCTCCTTCTCGACTTCCCGGATTTCCTTCTCGACTTCGTTCATCCCCTGCTTGAAACTCTTCACTCCCTTGCCCAGTCCGCGCATAAGCTCGGGGATTTTCTTGCCTCCGAAGAGCAGAAGTATGACGAGGACGATGAGGACTATCTCCCAGAAGCCCAGACTGCCGAAAAGTAATGGATAAGCTAACATATCTGTCTGCATTTTAGGTCAAATCTCGCCTTAACAAAAGTGTTACAAGATAAGACAATTGTGTTTCATTAATTATTTTTCAATGCTTTAAGCTGCGATTCGTAGGATTCGATTCTCGAGAGGGCGTCCGCCTCCTTCTGTCGCTCCAGGGCGACCACCTTCTCGGGCGCGTGGGCCGTGAAGGACTCGTTCGAGAGCTTTCTGCGTACTCCTTCGAGGAATTTCTTCTGGTATTCGAGCTCGGATGCGATCTTCGCGATTTCCTCCTCTACATTCACGAGTCCGCCGAGCGGAACATACATCTCGACGGTCCCAACGAGGAAGCTTACGCCGGCTCCGCCTTCGGAAAGCGACTCGACGCAGGTGACGGAAGAGGTGTTCGCGAGCTTGGCTATCACCGGAGAGTATTCCATCGGGAACTCGCCCTTGACTTTCAGTTCGAGGCTTTCGCGCGGGGAAAGGTTCTTCTGCTGACGGATGGCGCGGATGCCATTGACCGCTTCGCGGGCCATATCGAATGAGGAAAGGACCGCTTCATCGTATGCCTGCGCTTTCGGGGTCGGCTGATACATTATGGACTCCCCTTCCTTGCGCCCGGCCATACTCTGCCAGAGCTCCTCGGTGATGAACGGCATCACAGGGTGGATGAGCTTGAGCAGGTCTTCGAAGAACGCGAGGGTGTCCGCGTAGGTTTTCCCGTCGACGGCTTCTCCGTAGGCGGGCTTCACGAGCTCGAGGTACCACGAGCAGTAGTCGTCCCAGAAGAGCTTGTAGATGGTCATCAGGGCGTCGGAGATTCTGAACTTCGAGTAATGGTCCTCCACGGCCTCGATGGTGCTGTTGAGCTTGGCACGGAACCAATTGGACGCAACAGCGGCCGCCTGAGGCTGCTCAGCGCTCCCGTCCACCCGCCAGCCCCGGACGAGACGGTAGGAGTTCCATATCTTGTTGCAGAAGTTGCGGCCCTGCTCGATCTGGCTCTCGTCGTAGAAGATGTCGTTGCCGGCGGAGGAGCAGAGCAGCATTCCGATGCGCACTGCGTCGGCACCGTAGGTCTTTATCAGTTCGAGAGGGTCCGGGGAGTTTCCGAGGGTCTTGCTCATCTTGCGGCCGAGCTTGTCGCGCACGATGCCGGTGAAATAGACGTTGCGGAACGGCACTTCGCCCATAAACTCGTCGCCCGCCATTATCATACGGGCTACCCAGAAGAAGATGATGTCCGGGCCGGTCACGAGGTCGTCAGTCGGATAGTAGTACGCCAGGTCGGCGTTCGGCTTGTGCTCGGGGTGTCCGGGCTTCTGCGGGTCGAAGACGGAGATAGGCCAGAGCCAGCTGGAGAACCAGGTGTCGAGAACGTCCTCGTCCTGATGCAGGTCTTCCATCTTCAGGGACGGGTCCTTCGCACGGGCGGCCTTCAGGGCCTCCTCCGGGGTGGATTCCACGACGAAGCTGCCGTCCGGGAGGAAGTAGGCGGGGATTCTCTGACCCCACCAGAGCTGGCGGCTGATGCACCAGTCGTGCGCGTTCTCCATCCAGTGGCGGTAGGTGTTCACGTATTTCTCGGGGATGAACTTGATGAGGCCGCCGAGCACGTTTTCGAGGGCCTTCGGCGCGAGACGGTCCATCTTGAGGAACCATTGGGCGCTCAGGCGCGGCTCGATGACCGCATCGGTGCGTTC
>CAVKLO010000038.1:0-9866 GCA_963656985.1 Bulleidia sp.
CGCCTGCAGAGCGTGGAGGAGCGGATGTCGCTGCTGTACGAACTTATGAAAAAGCACGGATGCCGGAGCGTGGCGGAACTCATCGAGGTGCGTGAGCGTTATTCGAAGGAGATCGAAGGCAGCTCAGACCTTGAGGAAAGGATCGCGACCCTCGGGGAGGAACTCGCCGCCGCGAAGCGAAGCTATGAATCCTCAAGTGAAAGACTGAGCGGACTCCGCCGCGAGGCGGCGCCGAGGATGGGCGCGGCGATAGAAAAAAGCCTTCACGAGCTCGAACTGGAAAGGGCGGCTTTCCGTGTGGAGGTCTCGCAGGCATCGCCTGCTGCCGACGGCATCGATGCCGTTTCCTTCCTTTTCTCCGCATCCGGCAGAGACCCGGTGGATGTCGCCCGCTGCGCCTCCGGCGGAGAACTCTCACGCATTATGCTGTCACTGAAGGTAATGATGGCAGACCTCACCCGGATGCCTACTATGATTTTCGATGAAATCGACAGCGGAGTATCCGGCAGCGTGGCTGACAGGATGGGAAAGATGATCTGCGAACTCGGCGGGAAGATGCAGGTATTCGCCATCACCCATCTTCCGCAGGTGGCGGCCAAGGGCGATGCGCATTATCTGGTAAGCAAGTCTATGGACGAGCGGAGCGGAAACTTCCGTACCGTCCTCACCCGGCTCGATGAGCGGGGGCGCGTGATGGAGCTTGCGAGGATGCTCTCCGGTGCGGACATCACGGCAGAAGCTGTCGCCAACGCCGAAAAACTGCTCGAAAAGGGCAAAGAACCCCTCAGACGATAAGGGCCGTTATCTCGCCTTTCACCACATTCTTTCCCTGCGCTCCGCATACGCACAGCAGATGTCCGTCCACGGCGGGAATCAGTTCTTCCATCCCGTAATAGGTCTGGACATAGCCGCAAGGGACTCCCTTCTTCACCTCCGTACCGGCCACGGGAGCGGCGGAAACGTCGTCCACATCTATCTGCCAGAGGAGTTTGCCCTTCGCGGGAGCCTGCAGAGGGACGGCTGCGGGATATTTGTCGGTGAAGGCCTTTATATCGAAAGAAGGCAACTCCACTACGGGGCGAGTGACCACTATAGGAGCACCGGCCTTAGCGCGCAAGTCTTCCAGCTCTTTGCGGAAACGCTCCCCCGCCACACCGCTGCGGTAGTCGCGGTACTGACGCTCGTGCATAGCCAGCTCGAAAAGCTCCTCCCGGTCAGGTCCCTCGTCCCAGCCCTCGTCCTTCATCATCTGACGGAACTTAGGGAGTTCGTCCGGGTAGTTGTCCTGAGGATTGCCGGTCTGGAATTCAAGCCCCTTGTCCTTTACTGTCTGAACTATCTCCGGAGCGAGCTGTCCCGGGAGTTTTCCCATCTTACCCAGAATCATCCCCATAGTGTCCTTGTCTATGGTGGAGAAGCGCGGCTTCCCGCCGGCAAGACTCAGAAGATTCATAAGGGCGGTGTTCTTCACGTACTGGCTGAAAGGAGTGACTAAAGGCGGATAGCCCAGACGCGGCCACACGTATTCCACTTCGCTGAAAAGCTGTACCATCAGGCTGTCCAGGCTGCTGACAGGCTTGCCGGAATTACGTTCTGCGGCGTTTATGGCCTCCTTGAAGCCCTTCAGGTCGGCCATCATCGAACCCATCATCCCGCCCGGAAGGCCGCAGCCCACGAGGAGCGAACTCATCAGGGAATTCGACGGATCGATCCAGTAGCCGAGGAAGTCGTCGATGAACTTGCGCGTCAGGCTGCGGACTTCCATATAGGCGTCCATATTCAGGTCCTTCACGAGGAAACCGTCGCTGCGCATCATCTCGCGTATGGTGATGACATCTGGATGCACCTTGCCCCAGGAAAGAGGCTCCACGGCCACGTCCAGATAGTCTGCGCCCGCGCGGGCCACTTCGAGCATCGACGCCGGAGAGAAGCCCGGGCCCGTATGCCCGTGATACTGGACTATGATGCGGGGGTATTTTTTCTTTATGCTGCGGGTAAGTTCGGCGAGGACGGCGGGACGGCCCACGCCAGCCATATCCTTCAGGCAGATTTCATCGGTGCCGTATTCGACCAGCTTGTCCACCACTTCCATATAGTATGCGGCCGTGTGGACAGGAGAATGCGTGATGGAAAGGGCCGCCTGCGAAATCATCCCGGCCTTTTTCGCATACTCCACGGAGAGTTTCAGATTCCTGTGGTCGTTCAGTCCGCAGAAAGAGCGGGCGATGTCAGTCCCCTGTGCTTTCTTCACCTTGAACATAAGTTCGCGGACATCTGCGGGGACCGGGTTCATACGCAAGGCGTTCAGTCCCCTTTCCAGCATATGGGTCTGTATGCCGGCCTTGCGGAAGGGGGCCGTCCAGGCGCGCACGGCGAGGTTAGGATTCTCGCCGAAAAGGAGGTTCACCTGCTCGAAAGCTCCGCCGTTCGTCTCCACGCGGTCGAAACATCCCATATCTATGATGGCGGGGGCCACTTCCAGAAGCTGGTCGCGGCGGGGAACATACTTCCCGGATGACTGCCACATATCCCTGTACACGAGGGAGAATTTTATCTCTTTCTTCATAGTGATTTATTCTCGAATGGCAAAGATAAACATTATTCCGAAAGGTAGAGCCGCTCGTCCGCGAAACTGAAATAGCAGCTGTCGGAAACCACCACGTGGTCCAGCAGACGGATGTCGAATTGGCCGGCCGCCTTTTTCAGGCGGGCGGTCATCTCTATGTCCGCCTTGCCCGGACGGGGGCTGCCCGAAGGATGGTTGTGCACGAGCACGAGGACATCCGCGTGGAGTTCCAGTGCGCGCCGCACGATCATCCTGTTGTCGATGACAGTCGCGCCGGAGCCGCCGCTGCTCAGCCTTTCGCTGCTCAGAAGATGATGCGCACGGTCCAGATACATCACCCAGCACTCCTCGTGCTTGAGGCCCTTGAGACGGGGAATCATCAGAGAGTAAATGGCTGACGGCTCTGTGATCTGGGGGAAGGTGAGGGAACTGTCCTCGGCTATGAGTCTGCGGCCGAGTTCGAAGGCGGCAAGCAGGGTCACGGCCTTCGAGGGGCCTATGCCGGGATGGGATGAAAGACTCGAAACGGAGGCTCCGGCAAGGACGGTGAGTTTGCCGTCAGCGCCGCTGAGAAGAGTCTGTGCAAGTTCGAGAGCGCTCGCGCGGCTGTTGCCGCTGCGCAGAAGGATGGCGAGGAGTTCGCCATCGCCCAGAGCCTGGGCTCCTCGGGCCATCATTTTTTCCCTGGGCCTTTCGCCCAGAGCGATTTCAGTGATTTTCATAATTTTATAAGTTTAGTTCCATATTGGCCGCTCCGGGTCCGGAGCGGACCGCCTGCACGCGCAGGGCTACTGTATTTCCTTTCGGAGCCGCGCCTTCGGTATGCCGAGCTGGTCGCGGTATTTGGCTATGGTGCGTCTGGCGACCTTGTGCCCCAGAGCGTTCATCCGCTCCACGAGCTGGTCATCGGTAAGAGGATGGTTCTTGTCCTCGGCGTTCACCGCTTCGGTGAGAGCTTTCTTCAGCACGCGCGTCGAAACCTCCTCGCCGTCTTGATTCTCAAGGCCTTCCGAGAAAAAGTATTTCAGAGGAAAAATGCCGAAATGCGTCTCGATGTATTTGCTGTTCACTACACGCGAAATCGTAGAGATGTCGAAACCGGTGATATCGGCTATATCCTTGAGCACCATAGGCCTGAGATGGGCTTCATCTCCGTCGGTGAAGTAGTCTTTCTGATAGTCCACTATGGCCCGCATCGTGGACATCAGCGTATTCTGACGCTGCTTTAGCGCTTCCACGAACCATTTCGCGGAGTCGAGTTTCTGTTTTACGAACGTGGCCGCCTCTTTCCGGGCGCGTTCGGTAGTGTTTTTCGGCGAGTTCAGCAGGTCCGCGTATTTGCGGTTCACGCGGATCTCGGGAATCGAGAAGCGCGGCATCGTGAGCTTGAGTTCGCCGTCCACGTAATCCAGAAGGAAGTCCGGCACTATCTGCTGGGCGCAGTCGCTGTACGAGTCGTCTATCTGTCCGCCCGGAGAAGGGTTCAGCTTCACTATCACCGCTACGGCATCCTTAAGCTGCTCACGGCTGAGGCCCATACGGCTCATTATCTTGTCGAAGTGCTTGCCCGTAAATTCCTTGAAGTGGTTCCGGACTATGTTCAGAGCGGTCGATACCGGCTCGCTCGGACGGAATCTCTTAAGCTGGAGCAGAAGACATTCCTGAAGGTCTCTCGCACCTATTCCGGGGGGATCGAAACTCTGGATGACTCCCAGCAGCTTTTCGACTTCCTCGCGGTCAGTCTCCACTCCCTCGCGGAAAGCTATGTCGTCCACTATGGAATCCAGGTCACGGCGAAGATAGCCGTCATCATCTATGCTGCCCACCAGAAAACGCGCCACAGCCATCTGGTGCTCGTCCAGGGAACAGAATCCCAGCTGGTCCAGCAGACTCTGGCTGAAACTTTCCTTTACGGAGAACGTGTTGTACTCGGGGCGCTCGTCCTTGCCATAATTGTTCACCCTCAGCCTGTAGGAAGGGATATAGTCATCGTCCTTAATCTCGTCGAGGGAGATGTCCTTCGCCTCCCCGTCCTCGTCTTTCTTCTCGGCGGGGCTGTCGTCGAGAACGGGATTGCTCTCGAGCTCGTCACGGACGCGCTGCTCCAGCTCCTGGATAGGGAGTTCGATAAGCTTTATCGTCTGTATCTGAAGCGGGGAGAGCTTCTGAGTCTGTTTGAGTTCGAGACCTTGTTTGAGCATAACTACAGGACTGATTTAGTGATCGGCCGGAGCACCTGTACGGTGTCCACGGCGTATGCGTGTTCCCTGTCCACGGGAGGATAGGATATGGTCTCCTTTATCACGAAGGCGGAAGGATAGTCTGAGCGGACGGTCTGAAGCAGCTGCATAGCCTCGGAACGTGTCCTGCAGTCACCGACGGTCACTTTGAAGAAAGGAGCGGAGTAGCTGCGGTAAACCGGGACTCCGGGATATGTCCGGCGGAAATTCTCCACGGTCTGCTCCGAGACGCTGCGTGCATCCTGCTTGTTGTCGAAGAAGATGCGGACGCGCCAGCCCTGGATCACTTTTTCCCTGTTCGCGGCAAGATGCCGGCTGAAGCCTTCGCGAACTCTGCCAGACTGCTGCACGGCAGGCTCTATAAGCTCGAAAATATCGCGTCCGAAGAGCGTGGAATCAATCCCCGCCGTAGGAATATACACAAGAGAATCCACAAGAGCATAGCCCTCGGGAATCTGCACGGGCCGCCCGTCCTGCCCTGTTTGCTGGGCGGACGCGGCCAGAGAAAGCAGCGAGGCCGCCATCATCAGCAATATTCTTTTCATCCTCATTTCTTCTTTTTGAGTTCATTCTTCTCCGAGGCCTTCTGCAGGTCCGCAAGGCTGCAGTCACGGATTCTGACCTTTTTCGAAAAACCTGGGAATTTCAGACGGACCTTGGCGTCCACATCTACGGTAACATCCTCCGCTTTCCAGCCCGGGAACTGCATAAACTGGAAAAGGGACGTGCCCGGAGCCAGTTCACCGCTGAGCGGGAGGCTGTACTCCCGCTCGGATTTGCGCGAAATGCTCAGACCGTCGGAGGAGAATGAGGCCACCGCTTCGCCCTTGTGCCGGACGATACCCCGGACATCGGAAACTCTGAACGCCCCGGAAGGATTACAGATGACAAGCGCGAGCTGCGCATCCAAGGCCCGCATACCGCGCGGACTGAGCGAGGCTACCCTATAGTCGCTCAGACTGAGGTTCCGATAGCCGGCGCACGAGGAAAGCGCTGATATCGAAAGTACCAGCACTGCCATCAAGAGTATGTTCCTCCTTTTCGCCATAGTTCTGCGACGCAAAGATAAGAAAAAATCCTATCTTTGCGGCGCGCCCGCCGCAATGGTCGTGCCAAAGGTTTTTATCCGGGACGGTTCCGGCTCGGTTCCGGCTCGGTTCCGGCTTGGGAAGATGGAGCGCAGCGGCAGCCGCGTGGATGATGATGGTCGGGATGACAATGGCCGGAAAGGCCGCGTAAGAATTTAAAAGATAAAGATGAAGAAGGTTTACATAGAGACATACGGATGCCAGATGAACGTGAATGACACGGAGGTGGTTTTCTCCATTCTCGGAAAGGCGGGGTACGGAAGGACGGAGGATATCGCGGAGGCGGATATCATCTTCGCGAATACCTGTTCGATCAGGGACAATGCCGAGCAGCGCATCTGGGGACGCATCGAGCAGTTCGCCATCCGCAAGCGGGAGAGGGCGGACGTGGTGGTGGGGATCCTCGGCTGTATGGCAGAGCGTCTGAAGGACAAGCTTCTCGAAACCGGCAAGGTGGACATAGTCGCCGGGCCGGATGCATACAGAAGCCTCCCGAGACTGCTCGAAGCCGTCCTGCCGGGTCATCCGCAGATAGACGTGCTGCTCTCGCGGGAGGAGACATACGGGGACATCTCGCCAGTCCGCATCGACCGGGGCGGAGTCTCCGCATTCATATCGATAATGCGCGGCTGCAACAATGTATGTTCCTACTGCGTAGTGCCTTATACACGCGGTGCCGAACGAAGCCGAGATCCGCGCACTATAGTGCGCGAAGCCTGTGACTGCTTCCGGGAGGGCTATCGCGAAGTGACCCTGCTCGGGCAGAACGTCGATTCCTACCGCTGGAAAGACGGCGAAGGGGAGGAGGTGTCTTTCGCGCAGCTGTTGGAGATGGTGGCCCGGATAAGTCCGCTCCTGAGGGTGCGCTTCTCCACATCGAATCCACAGGACTTCTCCGACGACGTAATACTTACGATGTCAAGATATGACAACATCTGCCGGCACATACACTTCCCGGTGCAGTCGGGCAGCGACCGCATCTTGGAAAAGATGCGCCGTCGCTACACGCGCGAGTGGTATCTCGAGCGCGTGAGGATGATACGGAGTGTCATCCCCGACTGCGGGCTCACCACCGACGTCATCGCAGGCTTCTGTTCGGAAACCGAAGATGACCATCGCGACACGCTTTCGCTCTTCGAGGAGGTGGGCTTCGACTCGGCGTTTATGTTCTACTATTCCGAGAGGCCGGGCACTATCGCCGCCAGAAATTATCCGGACGATGTGGACATCCGGACCAAAACGCGAAGGCTGAACGAAATCATCGCTCTGCAGAACCGCAAGAGCCTCGAAAGTTACCGCCGCGACATCGGCCGACGCTTCACCGTACTGGTGGAAGGCCCGTCGAAGAAGAATCCGGAAGAACTCTGCGGCCGCGCCTCGAACAACAAGATGTGCGTTTTCCCCGATTCAGCCCACAAGGCCGGCGACTATGTCGATGTGGAAGTGGTCGACTGCACCTCGGCCACACTGCTCTGCCGTCTGGCCGGGGAGTAGCTGCTGGAGACTGTAAACTTTAACCGTCCGCAACCCTATAGTGCTATCGTCCATTTGATGCTCGGCATTATCGGGAAGATGCTTATCTTCTTCCAGCTGCGGTCGGTGGCATCATAGGTAAGTTTGAACGGGTTGTGCCGGTTCAGGAGATTGTAGATGCCGATGTTCAGCGTCCTCGGGTGACGGCCGGCGAGATTGTACCGGAAAGAGCAGCCCATATCGGCTCTGATGTAGGCCGGCATATGGAAGTTGTGGATGCCGGAGTAATATTTCAGGCTAACCTCATCGTCTCCACGGAAAACCCCGGACGTGTAATAGCCCGACGGCACGGTTTCATAATGGCCTGACTGATATGTAAAGAGACCGTTTACCGACCATTCCCGTCTGCCGTTGCCGGATAGAACATATTCTGCGGAAATGTTGAGAATATGACTGCGGTCGAATTTGGCCGGAAAAGTCTTGCCGTCATTGACATCCGGGAATGTCCTGTCCGTGTCGGAATATGTGTATGCGAGTCTCGCCGTAAAGACTTTGCCGGTCTTCTCATACAGAAATTCAAAACCCTCCGAAGTGCCGGTGCCGACATCGATCTTATCTCTCCAGCCGGCGACGGCGGAGCTGAACAGGGACGTGGCATCGATGAAATAAACAAGACCGGACATCTTCTTCGTATAGCAGCCTATCGAGAACCTGTGGTTTCCCGCATTCGCGAAAATACCGGCATAGTATTGGGTGGCGCGCTCCGGACCGAACTGCTCATCTGAAGGTACTATCAGATCCAGAGACCATCCGAGAGGGATGCCCTCGAGAGTATGGTACAGCTGACGGGTATAGTCCGCAGTAGCCTCAATACCGAACGATCTGAAAACATTCACCCGGGCGAGCAGGCTGGCCTCGGGATAAAAGCGGGACGATACCGCATCGGCTTCCGTCCTGTCGGTTCTGTTAAAGTTCAGTCGTCCTGCCGCCCTGAAGGTGTATCTGTCTTCTTTCTTGAGTTCGACCTGGGCGTGACCTGTCGCCGTGGAACTGTTCGTTATATGGTCCGTCGCGGGAGAATCCTTCTGTATAAAGACGCTGCCCCCGGATATCCTCATAGACGTGGCCGGGTTAAACTGCGCGTGGCGGAATCTGATACCTGATTGGAAATGAAAAATATCAGCATCGTAGTTCGCTCCGGTCGAAGCGTCGAATTCCCTGATGAAACTCCTTATGGCGAGATCATTGTCGGTCTGTCCGAGTTTTTTGACCATTCCCTGCGCATTTGCGAATCTGTTATAGGAAATGCCCGCGTTTATGCGCCATCGACTGTCGGCATTATAATCGTAGCCCAGTTTGGCGATGATGTTCGACCATTGGAAATGCTCCTCAGAAGTGTTTCCATAATCATAACTGTAAATATCGGCGGAATTGAAGCCGGTCAGGTACAGAGAGTGTTTCCGGTCAATCCTCCATTTCAGCTTGGCGAAGGCATCATAGACTATCGCCCGAGGCTTCCCTATGCTGTCGAGGGCCGAAGTCAACGGCTTCAGGGCCTGAAATTCCAGTCCGACCGGAGAAAGGCGCAAGGAGGTGCTCAGGGACAGTTTATTCTTGACTATCGGCAGCGAGGCGGACCCGCCAAACAGGAAGTTACTCGCAAAGACCTGCCCGGAAGCGCGGGAAAAATCACCGTCAGCAGTCGTCAGTTTTATGTGGGAGGATGTCAGGTTCCCCTCTTCAGAAGTGAAACCGCCCACCTGGAACTGAGCGTCCGAGACTATGTCCGCAGGATATACGGTCGTGAAACCCAGAAGGTGGCTGCTTCCGTAGATGGGGACTCCGTCGAGCGTTATGAGATTGCTGCCGATGTTGCCGCCGCGGACATAATATGCCGATGACCCCTCGCCTCCAGTGGATACTCCCGGAAGTGTCTGGATGTACTTTATTATGTCCGCATCGCCTGTCGCCGAAACCATTCTGCGAAAATCGACAGCTTTGACAATCCGCGTGCCGGCCTCACGGGCTCTGGTTTTCTCTCCGGTGACAATGGAGCTGACCAGAGTATCACAAACCTCCGCAGTCTGCGCATAGGCTGCGTTACCTGTGAAAACGACTCCTGCCGCAGCAAACAGAATCAAGAAAGAATATTTTTTCATAAAATACATACAGTTAAACGGTTATCATCATTCGGACCGCAAAGAACCGGACTTCACGTCCTGCAGGCGCTGGGGTAAGATTTGCCATATGTGACGGCAAAGTCAATCTGCTCAGTAGTCGTCCACGGATGTATGAACATCGTGTCGCTGATATATCTAAGCTCATAAGAAACAAATAGATAAGAATGATGGTGAGACGTGTCCGAATATCGTCCTTTGAAATATGACGCCACATCCACGTCATCCGGGAATCTGGTCTGGGCCGACAGGGTGTCTCCGCCCGTGATGACCTTCAGCTTGTACAGCTTACAGTGTTTCGGCGTGAACCGGGCGGACCATA
>CAVKLO010000039.1:0-1208 GCA_963656985.1 Bulleidia sp.
GGGTATTGGCCGGGCTCTTGAGCCAGGCCGAAGAAAAGATGTCTCCGAGTTCCTCCACGCCCGGGCAGGAGGAGGTTGCGGGGGCGGTGAGGGAGAATTCCAGATTGGCCGAAGGCCCCAGGAGGGCGGAGACGAAAGAGTTGAAGAACGGGACTTCGCGCTCGGCGCTTATCTTTCTGCTGCGCAGGTAACTGTTCTCTTCTTCGCAGGATGCGAGCGGGGCGGAGTAGAGGAAGGCGGAAATGCATCGCCGCTCGTGGCTTACAGGCTCTATGACGAAGAGCTCGCGCGCGAGGGAGTATTCCGCAGTGCCGGCGCCGTTCCGGTCGAGGTCGGCGAAGATGTCGGCGCAGGCCTTCACCGCTTCTTCTGTCTGCGAGGGCAGAGTCCTGACAGTCAGAGTGTATTTTTCGCACAGGGGTGAGTCGGCGCTGCTGCGGTACCGCCACTCCAGTCCGCCGGACGCTATGCCGTGCAGGCGGAAATATTGGCTTATGCGGTGTTTTACTATGAATCCCAGCTCGGCTGCGAAAAGTTTCGTCACGGTGCTCTGGACGGTAGGCATCACGTCCGGGGGAGTTCTCGGAGAGGAGTAGCTTATGCTGAAGGAGGCTTCGCCGCCCGAACTTTCGCGGTAATTCAGGACTTTCCCGCCGCTCGGCCTCCAGAGCCGGGAGCTTCTTTCCGGCGACTTTTCGCGCGGGGTCACCATCATCGAGAAGACATCCATCCGCTCGCGTATCTGTGAGCTGTTCACGTCGCCGCTGACGATGACCGCCTGCTCGTAGGGATAACGGCTGCCGAGGGCGAACAGCATCAGAAGGGTGGTGTCCGTCACGGCGGAGTCGTCAGTGTGTACGCCCCGGAGCCGGAAGATGTTGCAGCTGTCGGAATATGAGACGAATCCGTCATCGTTGTAGCCGATGCCCCGGCGCGAGAGAAACTCGTAGGGCTTGTCCTTCCGGAAGTTCGGCAGGTCGGAGAGCAGTTCGCGTGAGAGAGCCTTCTCGACGGGTCCTTTCTGTACCAGCGCGAAATCGGCATAGCCCTTGCATACAGGATCCGTGACTATATAATATGAAATGCCGCTCGGCAGCGTCCCCGTCACAGTGTCAGAAGCTTTGGGCAGTGACACGAGCTTCTGGGCGGCGGCGGAAAAGCCGAAAAACAGAAGGAGGGCAGCGGCGGCTGCGGCCAATGTTCCGGGC
>CAVKLO010000039.1:1218-9721 GCA_963656985.1 Bulleidia sp.
CATATAACCAACATAAAGATATTTGCCTCGCCGGTATGAATCGAAACAAAATCGTAGCGCAAAAGTAAAATAAAATCGCTACATTTGTCGGCAATTGGTCCGAAAATAATAAAACTAAATATCATCGTTATGAAAAAAATCATCATTGTTTTAGCTTCTCTGGCCCTTTTCGCCGGCGTAGCTTCAGCCCAGGACATGGCGCAGGCCACCGAGACGTATAACAGCGGAGCGGCCGCTCTCTCGGACGGGGACAAGGCTAAGGCTCTCGAGCTGTTCCTGCAGGCCCTTAAAGAAGGTGAAGCCTGCGGAGAGGACGGTGCGGAACTCGTGGGCAACTGCAAGAACATCATCCCTACCATCAAGCTTTCCATAGCCAAGGATTACATCAAAGCGTCAGATTTCACAGCCGCTCTCACCGCTCTCGCTGAAGCTGCGCAGGCCGGAAAGACCTACGGATCCGACGAGGTTATCGCCGAGGCGGAGGAACTGATACCGCAGGTGAAGATGCAGAAGGCTACCGACCTCTATCAGGCGAAGAGCTTTGTAGAGGCCGCCGCAGCCTATAAGGAAGTTCTCGATGCCGAGCCTGCGAACGGCCAGGCCGCTCTCCGTATGGGTATGGCCCTGAACCAGGCCGGTGACAAGGACGGCGCCATAGCCGCTTTCGAGACGGCCGCCGCGAACGGTCAGGAGTCCGTGGCGAAGAAGCAGATCAGCACCATCTTCCTCAAGCAGGGCGCTTCCCTGCTGAAGGCCAAGAAATTCGCCGAGGCTGCGGAGAATGCCGTGAAGGCCGCCGATTATGACGACAACGCCCAGGCTTATCTCATCGCTGGCCAGGCCTATCAGAACCTCAAGAAGAATTCGGATGCGATAACCTACTACAAGAAGTATCTCGAGGCTTCTCCGGACGCTAAGAACGCGGGTGCGATAACTTTCGCCGTGGCCGCTCTCTATCAGCAGCTTGGCGATAAGACGAACGCCCTGGAGTATTTCACCAAGATAGCTTCCGACCCTAAGTTCGGGGCTCAGGCCAAGCAGCAGATCGAGGCTCTGAAAAAGTAGTCTTCCGCACACGGATGTGATTGCTGAAGTCTTTTCGGGAATCACTGAGGACGCTCAAGTTTCTATGCGTTATCTGGAACTTCTTGCGCCTGCAAGGAATGCTGAAATCGGCATCGCGGCAGTGGACTGCGGTGCCGATGCGGTATATATTGCAGCCGAGGAGTTCGGGGCCAGAAAAGATGCCGGAAACAGTGTGGAGGACATCGGGCGTCTGTGCGGGTATGCGCACCGCTTCGGAGTCAGGGTCTTCCTCACTCTGAACACCATACTCTATGATGATGAGCTTGAGCGCGCCCACTCCCTGATGCTCCGCTGTCAGGAGGCGGGCGTGGACGCTTTCATCGTGCAAGACACCGCCGTGATGACGTGGAAAGACATAAAAGTGCCGCTGCACGCGTCCACACAGTGCTCGATCCGCACGCCTGAGGACGCGCGTTTCTACGGGAGTCTCGGATGTTCGCGTCTTGTGCTCGAGCGTGAGCTTTCTCTCGAGCAGGTGCGGCGCATACGCGGGGCGGTGGACTGCGAGCTGGAGTTTTTCGTCCACGGTGCACTCTGCGTCTGCTATAGCGGACGCTGTTATCTTTCCGAAAACATAGCCGGCCGCAGCGCGAACCGGGGAGCCTGCATCCAGGCCTGCCGCTCGCTGTATGACCTCGTGGACTCCTCGGGCCGCACTCTGGTCCGCGACAAGGCGCTTCTGTCCCTGAAGGATTACCGCCTTCTGGAACGCCTCGGCGATCTGGCAGCAGCCGGAGTGGACTCCTTCAAGATAGAAGGCCGTCTGAAGAACGCTTCTTATGTGAAAAACGTGGTCAGAGAATATTCCCTCGCGCTTGACGGCCTGATCGCCAAGTATCCTGACCGCTATGCCAGAGCCTCTTTCGGCCGCGTGAGCGGGGGCTTCACCCCCGACAGCCGCAAGACTTTCAACCGGGGCTACACCTCGCTCTATATAGACGGGACGCGGGGGCAGTGGTCTTCAATGGACGCTGCTAAATCTATGGGCGAGCCTGTGGCTCAGGTCATTTCCGTCCGTGGGAAAGGCCGCTCCGCAATGGAGATTCTGCTGCACCCGGAAGAGGGTGTCGTACTTCAGAACGGGGACGGGCTGTGTTTCGTCTCGAAAAGCGGGGTGACAGGTTTCCGTGCGGACGTGTGCGAGGGGAACCTCATCCTGTGCAAGTCCGTGGACGGTCTCACGAAAGGGACCCGCCTGTGGCGCAATGTCAGCACCGCCTTCGAGCGGGAGCTTGAGAAAAATATGTGCCTTCGCGAGATTCCCGTGTCGCTCTCGCTGGAGATCAGCGGTGGATTCCAGCTCGACATCCGCGCCCGCAGCGAGGACGGACGGCAGGTGTGGAGCCCGTTCCGTCTCGATGTGGACAAGGCCGAGAACCGCGAGCGGCAGCTCTCGCTGATAAGCGGGCAGCTGGGCAAGCGAAGCTCCATCTACTCCTTCCGGGTGGATGAGATTAAGGTCACGACAGCCGGAGGCTGCCTTCCGCTGCTGAGCGCCGCGACCCTGAACGCCATCCGCCGTCTCGTTGCGCAGGACCTTGATGCCCTGGCTTGTATAATGCGGCCCCTCGGCTCGGGTTTCCCTCGGGAAGGGGTGGACGCTCCGAAGGCCGATTATACGGCCAATGTGGCTAATTCCCTCGCCCGCTCTCTCTACGCCTCGCACGGACGGGGTGATGTGGCTCCCGCTTATGAGCTTTCCCGCACGGACGGAGCCGCGCTGATGCGAACCCGCTACTGTATAAGATACGAATTGGGACTCTGCCCGCGGCATCAGGGAGCGAAGGACTGCGGAAAGCTGTTTCTTGTGAACAACGGACGCCGTTTCGCGCTGGGTTTCGACTGCGTCAGCTGCGAAATGACCGTCTCCGAAGCATAGAAGTATGAAGATAGGCGATATAGACTTGGGAGAAAGGCCGGTGCTTCTCGCGCCGATGGAGGATGTGACCGACGCTTCCTTCCGCATTCTGTGCAGGGAGCAGGGGGCTGCTATGGTATATACCGAGTTCGTGCCCTCGGACGGCCTTATCCGCGATGCGGCCAAGGCTATCGCCAAGATGCGCACCATCCCTCAGGAGGCTCCCGTGGGCATACAGGTCTATGGCAATATCCCGCAGTCTATGGTGGAAGCCGCCAGGATGGCAGAGAACGCCGCCGAGATAGCCGGCGGCTACGGCTGTGACCTGGTGGACATTAATTTCGGCTGCCCGGTAAACAAGATTGCGGGCCGGGGAGCCGGCAGCGGGATGATGCGCGAGCCGGAGAAGATGGTCGCCATCACCCGTATGATAGTAGATGCCGTCCGCAAGCCGGTCACGGTGAAGACCCGTCTGGGCTGGGACGAGAACAGCAAGATCATAGTGGAGCTTGCGGAAAGGCTTCAGGATGCCGGAATCAAGGCTCTCACCATACACGGCCGCACCCGCTGCCAGATGTATAAGGGCGAAGCGGACTGGACTCTCATCGGAGCGGTGAAAAACAATCCCCGGATGCATATCCCCATCATCGGTAACGGAGATGTCTCCACTCCGCAGCGCGCCCTGGAATGCTTCAACCGCTACGGTGTGGACGGAATTATGGTCGGCCGCGCCTCCTTCGGCCATCCTTGGATTTTCCGCGAGATGAGGCATTTCCTGGATACGGGGGAGGAGCTGCCTCCGCTGTCCGTGGCGGAGAGAGTCTCTCTTGCCAAGCGCCATCTCGCCCTTTCCATAGAACTGAAGGGAGAGAGCAGGGGAGTCTTCGAGATGCGCCGTCACCTGTCCTGCTATTTCAAGGGCCTTCCGGACTTCAAGGAAACCCGCATCCGTCTGGTAACAACTGCCGACGTGTCCGAACTGTACGACACTCTGGACTATGTCGCCGGGCGCTGGGGCGACACCCCTCTCGAGAATCCGACAGGAGTTTACGGGATATGATCAGGAGAGTGAGGACAGAAGGGCGGAGCGGAAGAGCCGCTCTTCTTTTTCGCTGGAGAAAGCAGCCCGTATCGGGACATAGAAAAGTCTTTCTTTCAGATGGTCGGAGATAAAAGGGCAGTCCAGCAGGCGCTGAGCGTCCTTTTCTGTAGTGATTAGCGCAGCGGTAGGATACTCGCGTACGGCGGCCCCGATGCCGCGGATGTCGGAAGGGGTGAAGCGGTGATGGTCCGGGAATGACAGGCGACGCACTATTTTATAGCTGTCGCTCAGGAACATACGCAGCGGTGTGTCATCGGCGATTCCCGAGAATAGAATGGCCTTTTTCGAGTATATATAGCGTGGATTTCCGGATTCATAGACCTCTTTCGGAGTCTGATACTCTATTTCTGTGAAGAATACCTTTATGCTCTTGCCTTTTCCGGTGAAGGCTTCGCAAGTCCCGGGATTGTAATCCTTGAGGCCGAGTTCCCTTACCGAAGTCTCGCGGTCGCTGTCTTCCAGATATTTAGGACATTTGGTGACGATGACGATGTCTGCCGCATCGATTCTGGACGGAAGGTCACGAAGATGTCCCAGAGGCATCAGGGAATCTTTCGTGAGGGGACGCGTGTACGGACTGAGGACTATATTGAGCGAAGCTCGCAGGGCTCTGTACTGGAAGGCGTCGTCGAGTACGATGAGGTTTGCGGCGGGCATTTCCTTGCTGAGGCAGCGGCGACCCTTGCGGGAGGTCTGAAGGCCGGACGGGTCGGTGAGAAAGGCGCAACCCTCGATTCTGTTCTTGTCCACCGCCACGGTGACGGAGGGGAAATTCTTCTTCATCTGCATAGGCTCGTCGCCGAAGAGTCTCGCGCTGCCGTCGGCTGTCACCTGCTGGAACCCCCGGCTATGCCGCTTGTAGCCGCGCGAAAGCACGGCTATGTTCCTCTGCGACCACTGCCCGCTTGAGAGCAGGGTTCTCAGAATCATCTCGGTGTGGGGCGTTTTCCCCGTGCCTCCCGCAGCGATGTTGCCCACGCAGACCGTGGGTACCGGAGCCTTTGTGGATTTGAAGAGGAATCCGCGGTCGTAGCAGAAATGGCGAAGTCTCAGGGAGAGGCTGTAAGGAAAAAGAATAATTCTGTCTATCATATACAAGTACAAGTACCTTCCGGACCGGACAGCTGCAATCAGCCCGATCCGCAAGGCAAATTTACGAAAAACTGCATAATTCTGTCTGGAGAAGAGATATTTGAACCTAAAGATCCTTCACAAAAACTTACCAACTTATTTTTTCATCATCACATAAAGCGAAAAACCCGAGTCCGGATATAAAGGCTCGGGTTTTCCGTCATTGCCGGCCCCGACCGGCAATCTGAAATTTCCTAACTGATGAACAGCAGTTCGCGGTATTTCGGAAGAGGCCAGAGGCGGTTGTCCACGACTTCCTCCAGAGTGTCGATAGGCTTGCGCAGCGCGCTGAGGCTCTCGGCTATTTCGTGGTAGGCCGTAGCCTTCTCATATTCGTCCGGCAGGGCATTGGCCCGGGAACGGGCCGCAGTCATAGCGCTCACTCTGCTGTGGATTTCCTCGATGCAGGAATTGATGGTGCGCAGCGTTTCGAGCTCCGCTTCGCATCCGTCGAGGTTTCCGAAGACGGACTTGTTGTCCGCGAGTTCCTTGAGCAGACGGGCTTTGTACTCGAGTGCGGCCGGGCAGATGTGGTTCGTTGCCATCCTGCCCATCACTCTGGACTCGATCTGCACTTTCTTGCTGTAGGTCTCCCATTTCACCTCGACCCGCGCCTTCAGTTCGTTCGGCGTATAGACTCCGGTGGAAGTGAACATCTTCACTGAGTCCGGACTCAGGAACTCCTTTATCATCTCGGGGACACTGGTCTTGATGTCCAGACCGCGTCTGAGAGCCTCTTTCTTCCACTGGTCGTCATAGCCGTTCCCGTCGAAGCAGACCGTGTCGATGACCGAGGCGATGAGGGGTTTCAGGCTGTCCATTATGGCGATATTGCTCTTCGCTCCGGCGGCCATCTTCTCGTCCACGGCCGCTTTGAACAGGGTGAGCTGTTCAGCCACGGCGGCGTTCAGGGTCGTCATCGCTCCCGCGCAGTTCGCGGAGGATCCCACGGCCCGGAACTCGAAGCGGTTGCCGGTAAAGGCGAACGGGGAAGTGCGGTTACGGTCGGTGTTGTCCACGAAAATCTCGGGTATCTCTATGATGCCCACGTTCTTGCCTTTCTTTCCGGCGATTTCTATCGCCGTGTCGGACGGTACGGTGAGCAGCTTTCTCAGGACATCTGTCATCGTCTTTCCGAGAAACGCGGAGATGATTGCGGGCGGAGCCTCGTTCGCGCCGAGGCGGTGGGCGTTGGTGGCCGTGGCTATGGAGGCTTTCAGCAGGGCGTTGTGTTTCTGCACGGCCGCCAGGACGTTTACGAAGAAAGTCACGAAAAGCAGGTTCCCTTTAGGGTCTTTGCCCGGAGCCAGAAGCTGCCTCCCTGTGTCGGTTCCCAGAGACCAGTTGTTATGCTTGCCGCTTCCGTTCACTCCCTCGAACGGCTTTTCGTGCAGCAGGGCCACGAAGCCGTGCTTGCGGGCGATGCGGCTCATAAGATTCATCAGAATCTGGTTCTGGTCGTTCGCCAGATTCGTCTCGCAGTAGATGGGAGCGAGTTCGAACTGATTGGGGGCCACTTCGTTATGTCTGGTTTTCAGAGGGATGCCCAGCCTGTGGCCCGCGATTTCCAGATCGCGCATAAAGGCGGCCACGCGGGTCGGTATGGCTCCGAAATAGTGGTCGTCCAGCTGCTGGTTGCGGGAGGAGTTGTGCCCCATAAGGGTGCGCCCGGTGATCATCAGGTCGGGCCTGTTCGCATACAGGCTCTCGTCCACGAGGAAATATTCCTGTTCCCAGCCCAGATATGAATATACCTTTCTGACGGCCGGATCGAAGAGTCTACAGATAGGGACTGCGGCATCGGATACCGCTTTGAGGGCCTTCTTCAGCGGAGCCTTGTAGTCGAGGGCTTCTCCCGTGTAGGAGATGAAGACAGTAGGGATGCAGAGAGTGTCGTCCTGGATGAAGACCGGGGAGGTCGGATCCCAGGCCGTATAGCCTCTGGCTTCGAATGTGGCTCTGATGCCGCCGCTCGGGAAGGAGGATGCGTCAGGTTCCTGCTGGACGAGGGATTTGCCGTCGAACTGCTCTATCACACCGCCCTTGCCGTCATAGTCGATGAGGGCGTCGTGCTTCTCCGCGGTCCCTTCCGTGAGCGGCTGGAACCAGTGGGTAGTGTGGGTCACACCGTGTTCGAGCGCCCAGGTCTTCATACCTGCGGCGACTCCGTCGGCGGTCTTGCGGTCGAGCGGACTGCCCTCATCGATACAGCCCAGAAGGGCTTTCAGAGTCGGGGCGTCCAGATACTTGTGCATTTTGGCGCGGTCGAAGACCAGGTCTCCGAAGTACTCGGAGACCTTCTTCGCCGGGCATTCAGCCTCCACGGGGCTTTTGCGGAATGACTCTGTCACCAGAGTGAGTCGGTCTATGTTCATAAGTTCGTTTTAATTTACAGTCTGTATGAAACGGTTCCCGGCCTTTGCTGTGGGGATGAGGACCGGGAACCGAAGGGGTCTGAAAAAGGGGGCTGACTATACTGTCAGAATCTCCTTTTCCTTCGCGGCGACGAGCTCGTCGATGGACTTGATGTTCTTGTCCGTCACTTTCTGAACCTCGTCCTCCGCCTCTTTTTCAGTGTCCTCGGAGAGACCTTCGTTCTTCTGGGCTTTCTTCAGAAGGTCGATGGCATCGCGGCGGGCATTGCGGATACCCACCTTGGCGCTCTCTCCTGCGGATTTAGCCTTCTTTATGAGTTCCTTTCTGCGTTCCTCGGTGAGAGGAGGAACGATGCAGCGGATGACTTCTCCGTTATTCGAAGGCGTCAGGCCGAGATTCGCGTCCAGAATGGCCTTTTCCATCTTGCCGATCATATTCTTCTCCCAAGGCTGGATGACTATGGTCCTCGCATCCGGAGAGGATATGGAGGACATATTCGGAAGCGGAGTCGGGCAGCCGTAGTAGTCCACCGTCACGTTGTTGAAAATGGCCGGATTGGCCTTGCCTACGCGGTAGGTCTTGAGGTCCTCCTCGAGGAAGGAGATCGCGTCGCGCATCTTTCCGTCGGCAGCTCCGACGATTTCTTTTGCCCTGTCTGTCAGCATAGTATCATTGTTTATGTATTTGTTTCCTTTTCGGGGGTCAAGCCGCGGGGCCGCTCAGGCGTGCACGAGCGTTCCGATTTCCTCGCCCTTGAGCAGAGCGGTCAGGTTGCCTTCGCGGTTCATATCGAAGACGATGACCGGCATACCTCCGGCTTCGCATAGTGCGAACGCCGTGCTGTCCATTACTTTCAGATGGTCGGCGAGCGCTTTGGAGAATGTGAGTTCCCGGTATCTGACCGCGCTCGGGTCCTTCTCCGGGTCTGCGGTGTAGACACCGTCCACGCG
>CAVKLO010000040.1:0-1291 GCA_963656985.1 Bulleidia sp.
GAACACCACCTATTCCCGCCTCTCCTCTCTGAGGATGTTCAACAGCGTGTCCATAGGGACTTCGCAGACCGACTCGAATCTGGTCAGCTGCGACATCCGCCTGCAGCAGTCTAAACTTCAGGGTTTCAAGGCGAATCTCGAGGCATCCACGAACTCTAACGCTCTGATGGGCATTTCTCCGCAGCTCACCGTCTATCACAAGAACATTTTCGGCGGAGGGGAGTGGCTGAATCTCTCTTTCGTCGGCAACTTCCAGTTTATGCCGGACCGCTCCACGCGGGCGAACGAGTTCGGAGTCTCCACGAGTCTCACTTTCCCCAAGTTCCTCGGAGTTCCGTACAATGACAGGGACAAGAATCTCCCGAATACCGAACTCAAGGCCTCCTATAACTATCAGGACAGGCCGGAATATACGAGAAGCGTGATTTCGACTTCGCTGGGATACAGCGGGACCATAGCAGGAAAGAAACTCTCCTACCAGTTCTACCCGCTCCAGTTCAATATGGTCCGCCTCTACAACATCGCCGATGATTTCTCGCAGTCGATGGACTATAATCCGGTGATACGCTACTCTTTCCAGGACCATTTCGATGCGGGCACGGGAGGGACCGTCTATTATAGCTCGGCCTCCTCTACCGAGTCCCGTCCTTTCCATTACCTCCGGCTTTCCGTGGATATGGCGGGCAATACCGTCAGCCTTTTCAAGCCTCTGCTGCCCACTGACGAGAACGGCAAGGGCCTCATATTCAATGCTCCTTACTCCCAGTATGTCCGGGGCGAGCTGATTCTGGGCAAGACCTGGCGCTGGGGCGACGCTCTCTCGCACGCTCTGGCCACCCGTTTCGTGGCAGGGGCCGGCGTGGCTTACGGGAATTCCTCCGTGCTGCCCTTCGAGCAGCAGTTCTACTGCGGCGGCGCGAGCAGTATGCGCGGCTGGCAGGCCCGCTCGCTCGGTCCCGGGACTGCGTTTCCCGATGAAGTGTTCATCATTCCGAGCCAGACCGGAGACGTGAAGTTCGAGGCCAATGCCGAGTACCGTTTCCCGCTGGTGTGGAAATTCGCCGGAGCGCTTTTCCTGGACGCGGGCAATGTCTGGAACACTTACGACGGTTTCGGGAAGCTCTCCGAGAGCATAGCTGTAGACTGGGGTCTGGGGCTGCGCCTGGATATTAATCTGCTGGTGCTGCGCGTGGATATGGGATTCAAGCTTCACGACCCGTCTCACTTCTATCTGGACGAGTACGATCAGGGAGCCTACCGTCCCGCCTGGATACCTCCTTCCCTCTGGCTG
>CAVKLO010000040.1:1301-9678 GCA_963656985.1 Bulleidia sp.
CTCTGGCTGAAGAGTGACGGCTTCTCCGTGCATTTCGGCGTAGGCTATCCGTTCTGATTTTATTGACTGGTTTGCAAATGAGATGGAAAACATATCGAACAGCGAGATAAAAAGTGTGAAAGCCTTGACGGCGAAAAAGTTCCGGGACGAGACCGGGCTTTTTACCGTGGAGGGGGAAAAGATGGTCTCCGAGGCCCTGGCTTCGGATTTCGAGGTGGTCAAGCTTTACAGGATCGAGCAGATAGGGGAGAGCGCGATGGAAAGAATGTCGGGATTAAGCTCGCCGCCGCCTGTATTGGCCGTAGTGCGACAGCGGGCCGAAAGGCCGCTGGAAGTGCGCAGCGGCCTCTATCTGCTGCTCGACGGGATACGCGATCCGGGCAATCTGGGCACCATTCTGCGCCTTGCCGACTGGTTCGGCGTGACTGCCGTGCTCGCGGGAGGGGAGAGCGTGGAACTTTATAACCCCAAGGTCGTGCAGGC
Organism: Bulleidia sp.; assembly: GCA_963656985.1. Classification (GTDB taxonomy): domain Bacteria; phylum Bacteroidota; class Bacteroidia; order Bacteroidales; family UBA932; genus Cryptobacteroides. The sequence goes on from CAVKLO010000040.1 coordinate 1,785, forward strand.
CACGATGGGTGCGGTTTTCCGCGTGGAGTACCATTGCGGGGACAGTAGCCTCTTCGCGCGGAGGATTCTGGACGCGGGCGGCTGCGTTTACGGGACTGTCCTTTCGGGTGGGGAGAACATCTACACCGGCGAGCTGAAGACGGGCTGTGACTGTCCGGTGGCGATAGCGGTCGGGAACGAGTCGGCAGGCATCAGCCCCGCTCTGCTTCAGCTGCTAAGCGGGAGGCTTTTCATCCCGCCTTATCCGCCTCAGGGCGGCGGCTGCGAGAGTCTGAACGCGGCCACGGCCACTGCCATAGCTCTGGCCGAATTCCGAAGGAGAATTCCGATCTGACATTATGATAATCTACCAACTTCTTCCGCGTCTTCTCGGCAAAGGCAAGTTCTCCGAGCTGGACGGCGTTTTTTTCGACTATCTCAAGAGCTTGAGCGTCACGCATCTGTGGCTTACGGGGATTCCGCGCCACGCGAGCGGGGAGCCTTTCGTGAAGGGAAATCCGGGCTGCCCGTACTCGATCTGCGACTATTACGACACGAACCCCTATCTCGCTGACGAGCCTGAAAACAGGCTTGAGGAATTCCGTGCTGCCATCGTCCGCGCCCACGAGAGCGGACTGCGCGTCATCATAGACTTCGTTCCGAATCACGTGGCCGTGAATTATTCCGATTCCAGGGGAGGCATCCCTGTCCTGGACCGCTGCGACTACGACTGGACCGATACCCGCAAAATCGATTACTCCTCAGAAGAGGCCTGGCGTAAGATGCTGGACATCATTCTGTTCTGGGCTTCTATGGGTGTGGACGGCTTCCGCTGCGATATGGTGGAGCTGGTCAGTGTCGATGTGTTCCGCAGGCTTTTCAGGAGCGCCAGGGAGCAGTATAAAGAGCTGATTTTCATAGGGGAGGCCTATGACAGGAACAATTACCGCAGCTACATCGAGGAGGCCGGTTTCGATTATCTCTACGACAAGTCGGGAATGTACGACATACTGCGCGGTCTCAGCGCGGATGAGGGGACTGCGAGGGCTCTGACCTGGAATTGGCAGGCGCTCGGCGACCTGCAGACGCGGATGCTGAATTTCCTGGAGAATCACGACGAGCAGAGGCTCGCCTCGCCGGCCTTCGCCGGATCCGCCGCTTCGGGGATGGCTGCGCTTGCCGTCTCGGCCCTTTTCAGCGGCACTCCGTTTATGCTTTACTTCGGACAGGAGGCGGGCGAGGCGGCCCGCGAGAGCGGAAACTGCCGCACGAGCATTTTCGATTGGGCGAAGCCCGCTACCATAGGAAGGCTCTCCGAGGGCCTCTGTGCCGTGCGCCGGGGCGAAAAGTCCGACCCCTCGCGCCTGCTGCTGCCCGCCGAGAGGGAGACGCTCGAGCGTTACCGCGCTGTTCTGAGTCTCGCTTCGGAGGTCGCCGCCGCGCCCAATTATGACCTCTGCTACTGCAGCGAGGGTCTTTCAGGCTTCGACGCCGACCGTCATTTCGCATTTCTGCGCTCCTCGGCTCGGGGTACTTGGCTCGTGGTCTGCAATTTCTCGCGCAGCGACGCCGAGATTCCGGTCTATATTCCGGCGATGGCGGTGGAGCATCGCGGACTCGCGGGCCGATGCAGCCCCTCCGAGGGCCGCATTATGGTCTGCCTCCCGGTCAGGTCCCGCGACTTCGCGCTGATGAGGCTGTATTGATTCACAGAATTGGCGCCGTCTCAGTGCATCGGGATGTGCAAAACCGCAGCGGAGCGTACATCTCGATGAAAAAAAGTACACCGAGATGTACGGTTAAAACGTTATCCGTACATCTCGATGTCTGTCTTCAATGTCTGCGCACACCGGCGCAGTCGCGTGCGAATCTCTTAGAAGGTTTCTTAATACGACTGCGCGATGGCGATGAAGTCGTCCGCCTTGAGGGCTGCGCCGCCGATGAGGCCGCCGTCGATGTCAGGCTGGGAGAAAAGCTCCTTCGCGTTCGACGGCTTGCAGCTTCCGCCGTAGAGGATGGAGGTGTCCTCGGCTACCTGCGCTCCGAACTTGTCGGCGAGCACCTTGCGGATGCAGGCGTGGATTTCCTCCGCCTGGGCGGAAGTGGCGGTCTTGCCGGTGCCGATGGCCCATACCGGCTCATAAGCCACCACGATGTTCTTCATATCCTCGGCGGTAAACTGATAGAGGACGTTCTGAATCTGAGCGGTGCAGACCTCGAAATGTCTGTCAGCCTCGCGCTCGGCGAGATTCTCGCCCACGCAGAGGATGACCTTGAGGCCGCTCGCGAGAGCGAGCTTCACCTTCTCGACGAGCTTCTCGTCGGTCTCGCCATAGTACTGACGGCGCTCGGAATGTCCGAGGATGGTGTATTCGCAGTTTACGGAAGCGAGCATAGCGGCGGAAACTTCACCGGTGTATGCGCCCTTCTCGCGGTCAGCGCAGTTCTCGGCCGACAGGCTTACCGCAGAACCCTTTACGACCTCGGCTACAGGATAGAGGTGGGTGAAAGGGACGGCGATGATGAGTTTCACGTCAGATGGAACGGACGAGCTGCGCTCTACGACTGCCTTTGCAAGCTCGATTCCTTCGGGAACCGTAGTGTTCATCTTCCAGTTCCCCGCAACAATTTTCTTTCTCATAATCTTATTATTAAATACCTTTTTTCTGGACGGTGTGCCGGGTGATTCATATCACGGGGAGGCCTGTGCGGCCCCGGGGAATGCACACTGCGTTCAGTGATTCCTGAAAATAACTCTCATCATCACTTCGCGGCGCAAAGATACTGATAATTCCGCAAAAAAATAAGAAGCCTCCGGGACTTCGCCCGCGATTCGCCGAAGATGATGCCGCGATTTTTTCAGGAATCACTTAAGCGACGATGAAAAATGGTGCCGCGAATTTTTACATCATCACTAAAAGGACTACCTTTGCGGATTGTAAATACATATTGAACACACCGATGAAGAATTTTGTAGAGGAATTGAAATGGAGGGGTATGATACACGACATTATGCCCGGAACGGAAGAAGAACTTATGAAAGGACCGGCTGCCGCCTATGTGGGCATCGACCCGACGGGAGACTCGCTCCATATCGGACATCTGGTCAGCATAATGATACTCAAGCATTTCCAGAACTGCGGACATAAGCCATACGCCCTCGTGGGAGGAGCCACGGGTATGATAGGCGACCCGTCGATGAAGAGTGCCGAGCGCAATCTTCTGGACGAGCAGACCCTCGCGCATAACGTATCCTGCATAAAGGCCCAGCTCTCCAGATTCCTTGACTTCAACTCCGACGCGCCGAACAAGGCCGAACTGGTGAACAACTACGACTGGATGAAGGACTACACATTCATCAATTTCACCCGCGACATCGGCAAGCACATCACCGTAAACTATATGATGAGCAAGGACTCCGTCCGCAAGCGTCTGAGCCGCGAGAGCAGCGAAGGAATGTCATTCACCGAATTCACCTACCAGCTGCTCCAGGGCTATGATTTCCTCTATCTCTACGAGCACCGCAACGTGAAGCTTCAGCTCGGCGGAGCCGACCAATGGGGGAACATCACCACCGGCACCGAACTCATCCGCCGCGTGCTGGGCAAGGAGGCCTACGGCCTCACCTGCCCTCTCATCACCAAGGCCGATGGAGGCAAGTTCGGAAAGACCGAGAAAGGCAACATCTGGCTCGACGCGGAGCGCACCAGCCCTTACCAGTTCTACCAGTTCTGGCTGAACGTCAGCGATGAGGACGCAGAGCGCTACATAAAAATCTTCACTATGCTGGACAGGGAAACCATCGAAAGCGCCATAGCGGAGCAGCGCGAAGACCCGGGCCGCAGAACCCTCCAGAAGCTTCTCGCGAAGGAAGTCACCGTTATGGTACACGGCCAGGCAGAGTATGAAAAGGCCCTCAGCGCATCGCAGGTGCTCTTCTCGAACTGCACTTCCGAGGCCCTGAAGGCCCTCGACGAGCGCACCTTCCTCGACGTGTTCGACGGAGTCCCTACCTTCGAAATCCAGCGCAGCTCCCTGCCTATGGGCATTCTGGACGTGCTCGCGGTAGAGACCTCAGTCTTCCCGTCGAAGGCTGAGGCCCGCAAGATGCTCCTCGGCGGCGGCGTGAGCATAAATAAGGAAAAGGTCACCGACCTGAACCGCCAGATTACCGAAGATGACATCATCGACGGCAAGTACATCCTCGCCCAGCGCGGAAAGAAGAACTATTATATAATCATAGTCAAATAGTTATGGATAAGCCGGCAAGCACGAGACAGCTAAAGGTCGCTCGCGAAATCCAGCGTGATATGGCTGAGATTCTGCGCGGCAAAGGTATGGCCGCCTTCGGCGGCGCAATGGTGACGGTCAGCGAGGTGCGTGTAAGTCCGGACCTCTCCCTCGCCAAGACCTATGTAAGCATCTTCCCTTCGGCGAAAGCCGAAGAGGTGATGAAAATCCTCAACGACAACCTCAAGTCCCTCAGAGGGGAGCTTGGCCGCAAGGTGGCGTCCCAGCTGCGGATAGTCCCGGAGATCGACTTCTATCTGGACAGCACTCTGGACTACGCGGAGCATATCGACGAACTTCTGAAGAAATAAGGTATGAATCTGCCGCTGTACTTCGCCCGCAGATACCTTTTCGCCCGCAAGTCGCACAATGTGATAAACATCATTTCGGCGATCAGCGCGATAGGGATGGCTTTCGGCACGGCGGCGCTCATCATAATCCTTTCGGTCTATAACGGCTTCGACGCTCTGGTCTCCACCTCGCTCAGCGACCTGGATCCGGACTTTCTGCTGACAAGCCGCAGCGGCCGCGTGTTCACTCCGGATGAGGGCCAGATGGCTGAACTGGAAGCGGACAGCCGCGTGCTGAGCGTAGAGAAAGTGCTCAAGGACAGGGTGTTCGCGACCTACGAAGGCCAGCAGAGCGTCGCACTCGCCAAGGGCGTGGAAGAGGGGACGGAACAGACTTCGCTTCTGCGTAACCACGTGATTTCCGGAAAGTACGTTCTGCGCAATGGCGAGATTCCGCAATGCGCGGTGGGCGCGGGACTCGCACACGCATTGGGTGTAAACCCTAATTTTCTGAGTCAGCTGACCCTTTACTACCCCGCCCGCGACCGGAGCATTTCCGCCGCGAATCCGCTCGCTTCGGTAGAGTCTGTCAAGCTGCGGACGAGCTGCACTTTCACTGTCAGTCAGGACGTGGACAACTCTCTGATTATCCTGCCGATAGGCACTCTTCGCGAGCTTCTCGGTTACTCCGGCGAGGAGGTCTCGGGAGTGGAAATCCGTCTGATGGACTCTCTTGGCGGACGGGAGCTGCGCAGGTTCTCCAAGATGCTCGAAGACTCGGCGGGAGATGAACTCGAAGTGCTCGACCGCTACCGCCAGAACGAGAGCATCTACAGGATGATGAAGTACGAAAAAGCCGCCATCTTCCTGATACTCATATTCATAATCATCATCATCGCGTTCAACATCTTCGGCTGTCTGACGATGCTCATCATCGAGAAGGAGGGGGATATCGCCACGCTGCGCAGTATGGGAGCGCGGCAGAAGACCATCCGAAGCATCTTCACCGTCGAGGGCTGGCTGATTTCGCTTCTGGGTCTCGCGGCGGGACTTGTCATAGGCATAGCCTTCGTCCTGCTGCAGCAGCGTTTCGGTCTCATCCGCATGCCGGGCGGCTTTATGACCGGCACATATCCGGTCATCCTGAAACTCAGCGACATACTCATCACTTCGCTCGGCGTCACCGTCGTGGGTTACATCATCGCCAGGATTCCTTCGGGGAATATCAAGTGACAGTGGAGACCACTTCACGGCTTCTTAATCTGCAGGTCCCCTCTGTGCAACGAGATGTGCCGAAATGACGCGAGGGCTGTACGGCTGTAGTGCCCGTGCGGCTGTCAGTTCACGCTCCGGCTCTGGAATAAAATACCGCCAATTAGCTATATATTTGTTGCAGATTGCCATAAATATGTTATATTTGTGCGTAAATAATATATGGTTATGCCTCAGGTATCTATGACTGTCCGGATGGATTCCGGTCTTAAAAACTCTTTTGATGCGCTCTGTTCTCAGTTCGGTATGAGCGCAAATACGGCAATGAACATCTTCGCCAAGGCTGTCGTCCAGCGAGGCAAGATTCCTTTCGAAATTCGCGGAGACAAACCGGAGGCTGCGGTGCAGAACGAGGGGCTGAAAGCTTATCGGGCTATTCGCGCTATGGCCGAAGCGGGAGCTTTCCCCGAATTGACTTTAGATGAGATTAACGAGGAAATCCGTGAAGCGAGGAGAGGACGATGAAGGTATATGCCGTCTTCGATACGAACGTTCTCGTGTCCGCCCTGATTTCCAGACAAGCGGACACGGCTGTAGTTCTCGCTTTGGAAGCGCTGCTGTCCGGTGAGGTCATCCCGCTGTACAACAATGAGATTCTGACGGAGTATGACAATGTCCTGCACCGTGAAAAGTTTCGGCTTCCCGAGGATAAGATTGATGCGGTCATCAGTCATATCACACGGACGGGTATTGCATCTGAAAGGGTACCGACAGAAGAGCAGTTCCCGGATTCAGATGACATTGTATTCTATGAAGTGGCCCTGTCCAAAGAGGACTCCTATCTGGTGACCGGCAACGCCAAGCATTTCCCCAGAACACCAGTTGTGGTGAGTCCGTTGGAATTTCTGAAGATTATCCGTCAGACTTGACATAAATCAGCGGAGCTGTGAGTCCAGTTCAGGGAACTCTTGAGATCGCCTTTTTCACTTTGTAGTCCGCAGTGCAGCGGATGTCGTTCACGTCTGCCGCGAACCGGATCTTGTAGGTGCCTGCCGCGGTCTCCCAGGCGCGGGTGGCTTCGTTGAAGGAAGCGAGCTCGCCGTCGGTGACATTCATCACGAGGGTACAGCTCTCGCCGGGCTGGAGGACAGGGGTCTTGGCATATGCCTTGAGTTCGCGTGCGGGCTTGCCGAGACCGCCGGCAGGAGCGCTCACATAGAGCTGGACGACTTCCTTGCCTGCAGTCTTGCCGGTGTTGGTTACGGTGACACTGGCCGTGAAGCCGCCTGCCGCGTTCTTGCGGTCGGTTCCCTCTCCGGCGTTGCGGCCTATGGTGAAGACGGCCACGTCGGTGGTCTCCTGAACCTTATTTATGAAGTTTGCGGAAACCTCCATTTCGGGAAGAACCGGCTTGCCCCAGAACACGCTGCGCCCGCCGCTGTTCGCTTCAGTGGTTTCAGTGTATGCGATATACTTGGCATACCAGTCCGGAGCGGAAGGCTCCACGGACATACCGTCCCCCTCCAGTCCATCCTTCAGATTGCGGACATAGGCCTTGTTCACGTTGCCCGAGCCTGTGCCGCCGGCGATGAGGTCGTATGAAGCCACTCCGTAGAGGGCTATCTTCGACTCCTTGTCGAGAGGCAGGACTCCGTCGTTCTTCAGAAGAACCATACCCTCTGCGGCGGCGCTGCGCACCAGAGAGGCGTGAGCCTTGAGGTCCGGAGCATTGCTGAACTTGTAGCCGTGGAAACGAGGGGTCTTCACGATGTACTCGAGAAGGCGGTGTACACTCGTGTCCAGGGTTTCCTCACTGATGCTTCCGTCTTTCACTCCCGCGATGATGCGCTCCATCTCCTCCTGCTTGCCCGGCTCCATAAGGTCGTTCCCCGCGTTGAGGGACTTGACGGTGCCCTGCTTTGCGCCCCAGTCTGTCATAACGATGCCGTTGAAACCGAACTCGTCACGGAGGATGTCGGTAAGAAGCCAGTGACTCTGCTGGGTGTATTCGCCGTTGAGTTTGTTATAGGAGGACATCACCGTCCAAGGGGCGGATTCGCGGACTGCGATTTCGAAATTGCGCAGAAAAATCTCGCGCAGGGCCCTTTCGCTCACCCGGGAGT
>CAVKLO010000041.1:0-9515 GCA_963656985.1 Bulleidia sp.
GGAGCCGGCGATTATTATATAGCGGGTGTTCAGCGCGGAAAGCAGCGGCAGATGCGGCATCGAAGCCTCAAGCTCCGAAACCGTGGCCACTCCCCGCATCGAAGATGCGAGAGTGTTTATTTCCCTCTGCAGATACTTCTCTATCAGGTCCTGATATCTCTGGAGCTTGGCCGGAGAATAGCCGCCGATATTCTTATGCCACCAGGAAGGGTGAGAGTCGTTGAAAGTGTTCACGGACAGGTCCAGAACCCTGTAGGAAGGGTCGGCATCCTTCAGTATTTCGCTGTCCGCCGCCCTCAGAGCGAACTGGCTTTCGAAACTCCTCGGGGAGACGAAATCGTCGGAGTTCAGATAGCGTCTGCTGACCGTAAAGAGGTCTGCAAGGACCAGGATGCAGACCAGCAGCGCGGCTACGCGCTGTCGGCGGAGCCGTCTGAGGGAATCCCCCGTGAAATATGACCAGAGCAGAAGCAGGAAAGCCGAGCCGACCAGAAGCAGCGAGCGGAGCGAGTCACTGACCAGAAGGGCCCGTCTGTCTTCGCGGAAAGCCTCCACGAGCACGTCCGGCTGCCCCTGGTCTGCAGCGCCGCTGAAGTCGCCCGCAAGACTCGGGATGAGTACGAGCAGCAGCGCGAAGCCGGCCGAAATGCCTGCGGCGATGCCGCCTTTCAGACGGAATTCCTCGAAACTCACCTTTCCGCGCGCTATCCTGTCGAGGGCGGCGAAAGCGAGCATCGGAAGGGTGAACTGCAGCACTACCAGAGCCATCGAGACTGTCCTGAACTTGCTGTAGAACGGCACCCAATCATAGAAAAACTTCGTGAACCAGAGCAGATGGCTCCCCAGGGCGAGCAGCACCGCGAGCAGCGTGGCGGCCACCAGAGTCCATTTCCGCCACCCCCGGCACAGCATCAGTCCCAGAATGAAGAGGAACACCGTTATCGCTCCCATATACATAGGCCCCGCAGTGAAAGGCTGCGGCCCCCAATACATCGGCAGAGCCTTGGCGACTTCGCGCACGTTCGGCTGACCGGCTCGGCGCAGCAAATCCACCGTCGCGGACTTGTCCGGGTTCACGGCTGCGGCGGAAGAGCCTCCGTTATAGTTCGGAATGAAGAGATTAGGCAGTTCCTCCCAGCCATAAGACCAAGCCGTGGCGTAATCGATGCTCACGCCTTTGGCGGCCTTCTCCCCGTCAGCGAGTTCGGAGCCTCCTCGGATGGAGTAAGGAGCGTATTTATATACGGGTACAAGCTTGTTCGCATTAGTCGCGATGCCCACCGCTCCCAGCAGCAGAAGCAGGGCGGAAGCCGCGAAGAAGCGTCCGAGCGCCTCCCTGCGTCTGAGCAGGCAGTGCAGCAGGAGCGCGGCAGCGAAGATGAAAATCATCAGAGCCAGATAGTAGGTGATCTGCTGGTGGTTCGCCTTCACCTGGAAGCTCAGCGCGAAAGCGAAGAGCAGAGCTCCGAGAGCCATCTTTAAAAACCTGCCGCGACGCGACATCTCCTTTTCGCCCAATGCGCTCCGATAGGTGTATATCAGCGCGGCGAGCACCCAGGGCAGGAACGCGAGAGCCTGCATCTTGGTGTTGTGCCCGACCTGGATGATCTGGAAATTGTAGGAGCAGAACGTCACAGCGATCGCTCCGCCCACCGCGACAGGCAGACTCAGCCCGAGCGAAAGCATCAGCAGGAAAGCTCCGAGCAGCGAGACGAAGATGTAGCTCGCCGGCCGCTTGCCGCTCAGCAGCAGATTATATATGGACTGCGTCCAATCCCCCTCTCCGCTCGCGGTAATCACCGTGGTCGGCATACCCGAAAACATCGAACCCGTCCAATATGCCGGGTCTGAAGGGTGCTCCCTGTTCCACTCGTTCGTCTCGTGAGCCATACCTTGGTAGCCGGATATGTCGCTCTGGTTCACTATCTTGCCGCTCAGCACCTGAGGTACCGTCGCATAGGCGAGCGCTATGAAAAAAAGCGCCACGCCCACATAGGCGATTATTTTCTTAAAGCTTCTGTCCATAAATGAGAAGTCGTTGTTTCATTTTCATTTCTCCAGCCCCAGTTCCTGCTTCATCGAGCGGAGCAGGTCGAAGGCCTGCAGAGGAGTCATATTGTCCAGATCCGCCTCGTTCAGCCTGTCCCGGATCGAACTCAGCGTGGGGTCGTCCAGCTGGAAGAGCGAAAGCTGACAGCCTTCGGAGGGGGCGGTATTGGACGCGGAAGCGGCCATAGGAAGTGTCTGCAGGGGCTGCCGGCTGCCGCTTTCGAGCTGCTCGAGGGTGCTCTGCGCCGACTCGATGATCTCTTTCGGCATTCCCGCCATTCTCGCGACGTGGATGCCGAAGCTGTGCGCGACTCCCCCTTCGCGGAGTTTGCGCAGGAAGATGATGTCCTTGCCGGATTCCTTTACCGCGATGTGGAAATTCTTCACGCGGGGATAGATGCTCTCCAGGTCGTTCAGCTCGTGATAATGGGTCGCGAACAGGGTCTTCGCCCCGTGCCCCTTCTGATGGATGTATTCCACCAGGGCGCGGGCTATGGACATCCCGTCGTAGGTCGATGTGCCTCTTCCGATCTCGTCGAGAAGCACGAGAGAACGGGCGGAGAGATTATGCATAATCATCGAAGTCTCAAGCATTTCCACCATAAATGTGGACTCGCCCCGGGAGATGTTGTCGGTGGCTCCGACTCGGGTGAAAATCTTGTCGAACCAGCCGATGGACGCGCTCGTGGCCGGCACGAACGAGCCTGTCTGTGCCATCAGGACTATGAGGGCGGTCTGGCGCAGAAGGGCCGACTTGCCCGCCATATTGGGACCCGTGAGGATTATAATCTGCTGCTGCGCGGAGTCCAGATAGATGTCGTTCGGAACGTATTCTTCGCCCTTGGGCAGCATCTTCTCGATGACAGGATGCCGTCCGCCCCGGATGTCCAGAACCGTGCTATCATCCACGGTCGGGCGGCAGTAGACGCTGTCGGAAGCGAGCCTCGCGAAGCCTGCGAGCACGTCCAGACGCGCGATGATGCGGGAATTGTTCTGAATCTCGCGGATCTTCTCCCGTATCGCGTCCACCAGGCCGGCGTAGATCCGGGATTCTATTTCGAGTATGCGCCCCTCGGCAGTGAGTATCTTCTCCTCGTATTCTTTGAGTTCCTCGGTGATGTACCGTTCGGAGTTCACGAGAGTCTGCTTGCGTATCCATTCCGGCGGAACCTTGTCGCGAGAGGAGTTGCGGACTTCGATATAGTAGCCGAAGACGTTGTTGTAACTGATTTTCAGGGTGCTGATGCCTGTGCGCTCCATTTCGCGCTTCTGCATATCCAGAAGGTACTGCTTGCCTCCCCGGGAGATGCCGCGCAGCTCGTCGAGTTCCGCCTCCACACCGGAGGCGATTACATCCCCCTTGCCCACCTGGGCCGCACAGTCCGGCAGCAAGGTGCCGCTTATGCGCTCCTTCAGAGGGCCGCAGGCGCAGATTCCCTCCATAAGGGAGGTGAGCGCCGTGCAGCCGAAGCCCTCGCACAGAGTCTTTATTTCCTCCACGCGAGCGATGCTCTGCGCGAGCATCAAGGTCTCGCGGGGCATTATCTTTCCCGTAGCGGCTCTGGAAACTATGCGTTCGAGGTCGCCGACTCCGCCGAGAAGGTTCTCGACGGCTTCGAGCCTTTCTCTCTCGTCCACGAAAGCCTGCACCACATCGTAGCGGCTTTCCAGTTCCCCGCGGTTCATTACCGGCATCGCCACCCAGCTGCGCAGCAGTCTGGATCCCATAGCGGTGGAGCAGCGGTCCATAACATCCACGAGACAGGCCCCGTCGCGGCCGGACGCGGTGGAGAAAAGCTCCAGATTATGCATAGTGAAGCGGTCCATCCACACGAAGCCGTCACGGTCGATACGCGAAATGGAGCATATGTTCTTAAGGCCGGTATGGTGCGTCTGTTCGAGATAGACCAGAAGGGCCCCGGCGGAGCAGACTCCCAGAGGCTGAGTGTCTATCGCGAAGCCTTTCAGAGTGTTCACTCCCAGCTGCTTGCGTAGTTTCTCCGCAGCGGCGTCGGGCACGAAGGCCCATTCTTCGAGACTTGTCAGATAGAAGCCGTCCCCGAGAAGTTCGCGTATCTGCTTCTCGCTCCCCCTCTGCACCACAAGTTCCTTGGGACGGAAAGACGAGACGAGGGTGGACACATATTCGGGGCTTCCCTGTGCGGTGCGGAAAGTTCCGGTGGAAACGTCCAGAAAGGCCGCTCCGCAAGTCCCCGCCGCCGAGGAGGAGAGACTGCGGCCGAAGGTGATGCCGGCGAGGAAGTTGTTCTCTTTCTGAGTCAGCATCTGGTCGCCGAAGGCGATTCCGGGAGTGACTATCTCCGTCACTCCGCGCTTCACTATGTTCTTCGCGAGTTTCGGGTCTTCGAGCTGGTCGCAGATGGCCACCTTGTATCCCGCCCGGATGAGTTTCGGCAGGTAAGTGTCTATGGCGTGGTAAGGCACTCCCGCCATCGGAATCGCCTCCGCCATAGCGCTGGAGCGTCTGGTCAGGACTATGCCCAGAACCTTGCTCGCCGTCACGGCATCATCCCCGTAAGTCTCGTAGAAGTCTCCGCAGCGGAACAGCAGCAGGGCTTCGGGGCACTGCGCCTTGAAGTCGTAGTACTGCTTCATCATCGGAGTCATCGCGTTATTCTCTTTTGCCATATTCTTGTGTGAGTCAGAGAAGCTGCTTAGTGATTCCCTAAAAAACTTCCCCGCTTTTTTCCTCATCACTGTGCGAAAACAACTTGCTTCTGAACCCACAAAGTTAGTGATTCGCCCCCGTTAAAAAAAGTGCTTCCCGGCCCGGCGGGCGAAAAAAAGCTTCCCTGCTTTTTCCTGCGTGCAAGGTTTTCGGGAATCGCTCAGAAACCTTCGAAGAATAACCTGCTTCTTGGCGATGATGAAAAAGTTCACTGAACTCCCCGATTCGCCCGTCCGTCCCGAAAATCCGTCACGCCGGCGTGAATTGTTTGAGATATGCCGGAAGAATAGCTATATTGCCGTCCCCGCCGCAAAAGGTGGGCAAAGCGATGAAAAGAGTACTTGTGATAGCCTACTATTGGCCGCCTTCCGGCGGCTCGGGCGTGCAGAGATGGGTGAAGTTCGTCAAGTATCTGCCCGCAAACGGCTGGCAGCCGGTGGTCTGCACTCCGCTGAATCCGGAGTACAGCTCGAAGGATGAGACGCTCGCGCGCGACATTCCGCCCGAGGCGGAGGTCATACGCCTGCGCATCACTGAGCCGTACGGGTTTTACCGCGCTCTGATGGGAAGGGGCAGCTCCACGGATATGAAAAGTCTCGTCTCCGCCGGCGGTGGGGACAGCGGAGATGCGAATCCTATCAGCGCGGAGCATAAGAGTCTGAAACAGAGGGTTTCGCTATGGATAAGGGCGAACCTTTTCATTCCTGACCCGCGCATCTGGTGGCTGGGTCCCTGCTCGCGGAAGCTGGAAAAATATCTGAAGGAGCATCCTGTGGATGTGATCGTGACCACGGGGCCTCCGCAGTCTATGCATCTTATCGGCCGGCGGCTGTCGAAGGCTACGGGCATTCCGTGGGTGGCGGATTTTCGGGACCCCTGGACGAAAATGTTCTATTTCAAGCATCTGCCGCTTACGGCCCGCTCTCTGAAGAAGCATCTGCGGCTCGAAAAGGCGGTGCTGGACGATGCTTCCGCCATCATCGCGGTCTCTCCCCTGGTACAGAAGGAGTTTCAGGAAATGACCTCCACTCCGGTGCATCTCATAACGAACGGCTTCGACGAGGACGATTTCTCTGCGGAGACATCCTGCGGGCGGACCGGGGATGAGAGAAAGTTCAGGGTGGTGCAGACCGGGCTTTTCACCGCAGACGGCAATCCTCTCGCGCTCTGGGATGTGCTCGCGGAGCTATGCCGGGACGAGATTTTCCGCAAACGTCTGGAAATCAGACTTGCGGGACAGGTGGACGAAGCCGTGACGGAAGCGATACGCAGCCGGGGGCTGGGGGATCGTCTGGTTCTGGTCGGCTATGTCAGCCACGAAAGAGCCATCGCGGAGCAGCGGGATGCCGACCTGCTTCTGCTGCCGCTGCGCAAGGAACCCGAGGGCAAGGGCGTGCTTCCGGGGAAGATTTTCGAGTATCTGGCTGCGCGGCGGCCGGTGCTGGGTTTCGGACAGACGGACGGGGCTTCGGCGCAGGTGCTGAAGGATTCCGGGGCGGGGGTTATGCGCGACTGGGACGATGCCGAAGGCATCCGCGAGACGGTTCTGCTCGCTTCCGAAGGCCGTATGAGTCCCGACGGCGGAGCGGATCTGGAGAAATATACGCGCAGGGCTCTCACGGGGCAGCTCGCGGAGCTGCTGCGGGAATTGAGCTGAGCATTCTTGAAAGTTTCTTCGCCCGCAAAGACGAGCTGAAGCACCGAATTATTTTTTAGGATTCACTTAGAAACAATAACCGATATGACCATTACTTTCAGTATCGAATACAAGACCCGCTGGGGCGAGAATCTCTCTCTGGTGAGCGGGGCGCGGCGCTTCCCGATGAGCTGGAGCGAAGGCGGAATATGGAGCGTGGAAATCCGCGGAGCCGAAAAGCTCGCGGACGGCTACGGCTATGAACTGAGCGACGCTGTGGGAACGCTGCGGCAGGAATGGGACCTGCACCGCTTCGAAGTGCCGAAGGGCCGCAAGGCTCTTCAGATCAGAGACTTCTGGATCGACCCTCCGCAGGGCTGTCCTTTCCTGCACAGGCACTCTTCGCCTGTTTTCGACGCTCCGGGCTTCCGGGGCGCGGGCACGGCAGTTCCCATATTCGCGCTTCGCGGCGAGGATGATTTCGGCATCGGCGAGTTCCTCGACCTCAAAGGGCTCGTGGACTGGGCGGCGGCGACCGGGCAGAAAATCATACAGCTGCTCCCGATTAACGACACCACCATCAGAGGCGACTGGACGGACTCTTATCCTTACACTTCCTGCTCGTCCTTCGCGCTTCATCCACAGTTCATAAACCTTCCGGCCGCAGGACTTCGCAGAAGTGCCGGATATAAGGCTCTGCAGGCGGAGCTGAACGCTCTTCCGCAGATAGATTATGTCCGGGTGAATTCCGAGAAGAACGCTCTTCTGCATAAACTCTTCGCGCAGAAAGGGGCGGCAGTTCTGGAAAGCTCGGATTACAAGGATTTCTGCGAGCGCAATAAGTTCTGGCTCAAGCCTTACGCCGTTTTCTGCGCCCTGCGTGACAGTCTCGGCACAGCAGATTTCAGCAAGTGGGGCGACTATGCCCGCTACAGCGAGAGGAAAGCCTCAGCGTACCGCGAGGCGCACCTCTCTGAGGTGGATTACCACTGCTATGTGCAGTATCTCGCGGACTCACAGATGAAGGAAGTCTGCGCCTATGCCCGCGCGAAAGGGATATATTTCAAGGGTGATCTTCCTATCGGAGTCGGGCGCTTCAGCGCCGAGGCCTGGATGTACCCGAAGCTCTTCAATATGGATTCCCAGTGCGGAGCTCCGCCGGACGCTTTCGCGGCCGACGGTCAGAACTGGGGCTTCCCCACCTACAACTGGGACGAGATGGCCCGGGACGATTACGCCTGGTGGAAGGCGCGTCTGCGCAAGATGGCGGAGTATTTCGACGCTTTCCGCATAGACCACATTCTCGGATTCTTCCGCATATGGGAGATTCCCGTGCCCGAGAAGAGCGGCCTTCTGGGGCATTTCAGCCCGGCGCTGCCGTACAGCGGGGAGGAGCTTCGCTCGAGGGGGCTGCCGCTCGAAGGGCTTTTCGTGGAGGACCCGAGGAGGAAGGACTATTGGCATCCACGCATAGCCGTGCAGTTCTCGGAAAGCTATCAGCGTCTGAACGACTGGCAGAAACGCTCTTTCAACGAGCTTTATGACGATTTCTTCTATCATCGCCACAACGCTTTCTGGAAGGAATGCGCGATGAAGAAGATTCCTTCGCTGCTCGGGGCTACGGGAATGCTCGCCTGCGGCGAGGATCTGGGGATGATTCCGGCCTGCGTACCGGAAGTGATGGCCTCCCTGAGGATATTGTCTCTGGAGATACAGAGGATGCCGAAAGACCCCGCGCAGACTTTCGCAAGGCCTTCGGAGTATCCGTATCTGAGCGTCTGCACCACTTCGACCCACGATATGTCGCCGCTGCGCGGATGGTGGCACGAAGAGGACAGAGGCCTGATTCAGAGGTATTACAATGAGATTCTGGGTCGCCCGGGCGAGGCTCCCGCCGACTGCGGGGCTGACATCTGCGAGCAGATAGTCCGTGACCATCTGCAGTCGCCTTCGATGCTGACCATACTCCCGGTGCAGGACTGGCTGTCTATGGACGGGACTCTCCGGCTTGCGGACCCTCTGGGCGAGAGAATCAACGTCCCCGCCATCTGTCCGTACTACTGGCGTTACCGTATGCACCTGAGCGTGGAGCAGCTTCTCTCCGCCGATGCCTTCAACGGACGGCTCTCGCGGCTGATCGCAGAATCCGGCCGATAGACACCGGCGCGAAAAACGGGAAGTATAATCCTCGGCAACCCTCCGGCAGGCAGACTCCGGAGGGTCATTGCCTTCGAAGGTTTCTTAGTATGTTTGAACCTTGACGTAAAGGCGGGTCATCAGGAGACTCGATGCATCACAATTTGTCGCCACTGAAATTTGGTGGTTATGAAATAAAATAATACATTTGCTGACAAGCACTTGTAACTATTTGCCCTATCGCTGTACGGCATAGCGTAGCCTCACCGTTTTCTTCATTGTATTACATCACACAATTCTGATATAATCACTGACCTTCTCTCTAATGAAGAATGCTTAAAGCAATTTAAGAAAGCTATGAAAAGAGCTGCAAGGAATGCAGTCTTGATGCTTGCAGTTGCAGTTATAGAACCTACGCTTGTAGGGGAAGCAGCCGCGATTACATTTTATTATTATGCTATAGATGATGCTCAAGAGGACTATAATGATTGTATGTCGAGATGAGATGGTATTTCAAACGTAAGACAGAGGGTATGATATCCTGTGCGAAGTTGTACTCTTATGAAGCGCTCATAGCCGGATTGGTGTCACTTGGATTCTTTTTAGTGGGAGATGGTCCGGGGACACTGAAGTATGCGAAGATGTGCACCTGCATTTTTATGGGATTAAGCTCCGTTTTTTCGGCAGCGGTGCTGATTAAAGAAATGAAGCAGAATAACTCAGCCAATCTGTATGATCTTCTGCGATGTATAGTTTGCGGGCTTGTTTGTATTATGTCTTTCACCTGCCTTGATTATCTTCTCATCTGACGTAACGGGCTTCGGGCTGGACGGGCCATCGGACGACCGGGTGCATTAGGACTGCTCTCGCGGCTGATCGCAGAATCCGGCCGATAATTCTTGCAGAATCGATTTTTTGTCGTACCTTTGTCTTCCCGCTTCCGGGAAGCACTGGAGAGGTGGGTGAGTGGCTGAAACCACCGGTTTGCTAAACCGACGTACGGGT
>CAVKLO010000042.1:0-9493 GCA_963656985.1 Bulleidia sp.
ACTCGAAGAAGTCCTCGGCCGTCAAGAGCGAGTCGAACAGACCGCTCAAGTCCCTGTCCGACTCTCTCAAGGGTAAGCAGGGCCGCTTCCGCCAGAATCTCCTCGGTAAGCGTGTGGATTACTCCGCGCGTTCCGTCATCGTGGTGGGCCCCGAACTCAATATGCACGAGTGCGGACTTCCGAAGTATCTTGCAGCGGAACTTTACAAGCCGTTCATCATCCGCAAGCTCATAGAGCGCGGCATCGTGAAGACCGTCAAGTCCGCGAAGAAGATAGTGGACCGCAAGGACCCTGTCATCTGGGACATTCTGGAGAACGTTATGAAGGGACACCCGGTTCTGCTGAACCGTGCGCCTACCCTTCACAGGCTCGGTATTCAGGCTTTCCAGCCGCGAATGATCGAAGGAAAGGCCATCCAGCTGCATCCGCTCGCCTGTACGGCGTTCAACGCCGACTTCGACGGTGACCAGATGGCCGTGCATCTTCCTCTCGGAAACGCCGCCATTATGGAGGCCCAGCTCCTTATGCTCGGCTCCCAGAACATTCTGAACCCGGCGAACGGAGCCCCTATCACCGTGCCTTCACAGGATATGGTGCTCGGTCTGTACTACATCACCAAGGAAAGACCGGGAGCCAAGGGGACAGGACTCAAGTTCTACGGCCCTCAGGAAGTCATCATCGCTCTCGACGGGAAGGTCATCGATATGCACGCCCTCATCAAGGTGAGGCTCCCTATGGACAAGACGGACCCTTCGAAGGGTACGCAGATGGTGGAGACCACAGCCGGCCGCATCATCGTGAACCAGTTCGTTCCGGACGAGGTGCCTTATGTGAACAATGTACTTGCCAAGAAAGCTCTGCGTTCGATCATCACCGACGTGATAAAGAACACCGGCGTCACCCGCACGGCGAAGTTCCTCGATGACATCAAGAACCTCGGTTACGACCAGGCCTTCCGTGCCGGCATCTCATTCAACCTCGGCGACGTGCTCATCCCCGAAGAGAAGACCACTCTCATCGAGGAGGGCTACAGGAAGGTGGAGGAGATCAAGGGCAACTACGGTATGGGTCTCATAACGAACAACGAGCGCTACAATAAAGTCATCGACCTCTGGTCAGCCATAGACAACCAGCTTACGGCTATCGTGCAGAAGCAGATTTCCGCAGACCAGCAGGGCTTCAACCCTGTCTATATGATGCTCGATTCCGGTGCCCGCGGTTCGACCCAGCAGATCAAGCAGCTCTGCGGTATGCGAGGCCTTATGGCCAAGCCGCAGAAGTCCGGAGCGTCAGGAGCGGAAATCATCGAGAACCCTGTCGTGTCTAATCTGAAAGAGGGAATGTCGGTGCTCGAGTACTTCATCTCCACCCACGGCGCCCGTAAGGGTCTGGCCGATACCGCCCTCAAGACCGCCGATGCGGGTTACCTCACCAGACGTCTTGTGGACGTATCGCACGATGTCATCATCACCGAACAGGATTGCGGCACACTCCGCGGCCTCATCGCGACGGCCATCAAGAACAAGGACGAGATCGTCGAGTCCCTCGGCGAGCGCATCCTCGGCCGCACGACCGTCCACGACATCTTCAACCCTCTCACCGGAGAGCTTATTCTCGCAGCCGGTTCGGAAATCAAGGACAAGGATGCCGAGCTCATCAACTCCCTGCCTATCGAGCAGGTGGAGATCCGTTCCGTCCTTACCTGTGAAAGCCGCAAGGGCGTCTGCGCAAAGTGCTACGGACGCAACCTCGCCACCAGCCGCACGGTCGAGAAAGGTGAAGTGGTCGGCGTTATCGCCGCCCAATCCATCGGCGAACCGGGTACGCAGCTTACCCTGCGTACCTTCCACGTCGGCGGTACCGCTTCCAGCACAGTAGCCGATTCGTCCATAGAAAGCAAATACGACGGACGGCTCAAGTTCGAGGAACTCCGTACCATCGAGAGGATAAACGAGAGCGGCGAGAGCGAGACCGTGGTGGTCAGCCGTATGACCGAGCTCCGCATTCTCGACGAGAACACCGGAATCACCTTCTCCCAGTACGATGTGCCTTACGGATCCGTCCTCTACAAGAATGACGGCGACCTCGTCAAGAAGGGGGACCGCATCTGCGACTGGGATGCCTACAACGCCATCACTATCGTTGAGACGGCCGGTAAGATCCACTTCGAGAATATGATCGAAGGCGTGACTTTCCGTGAAGAAATCGCTGATGAGTATTCGGTTAACCGTGACAAGGTCATCATAGAGTCCCGAGACAAGACGAAGAACCCTACGATGAACATCCTCGACGCGAACGGAGTCAGTCTCCGTCAGTTCAACCTCCCTGTCGGCGCCCACGTTATGGCCGCTGACGGAAGCAGCGTCAAGGTCGGCGATATCGTCATCAAGATTCCTCGCGCCATCGGCAAGTCTTCGGATATCACGGGAGGTCTTCCTCGTGTTACCGAACTCTTCGAGGCCCGCAATCCTTCCAGCCCTGCGATTCTTTCCGAAATCAACGGAGAGGTTATTATGGGCAAGGTCAAGAGAGGAAACCGCGAGATTTTCGTAAGGAATAAGTCCGGTGTGGAGAAGGGCTATCTCGTCCCTCTCACCAAGCAGATTCTCGTGCAGGAGAACGACTATGTCAGGGCGGGCACCCGTCTGTCCGACGGCGGAGTCTCTCCTACGGACATCCTGAACATACTCGGTCCCGTAAAGGCTCAGGAGTACATCGTGAATGAGGTACAGGATGTTTATCGTCTGCAGGGCGTGAAGATTAACGACAAGCACTTCGAGATCATCGTACGTCAGATGATGCGCAAGGTCGAGATCACCCATCCGGGCGACACTGAATTCCTCCCCGAGGAACTCGTGGACAAGTGGACGTTTATGGATGCGAACGACGCCATCTACGGCAAGTACTATGTTATGGATCCGGGTGATTCGGAGAGATTCCTTCCGGGCGACATCATCGCAGCCAGAGAGATGCGTAATGAGAACGAGTCTCTCAGCCGTCACGGAAAGAAGATGATGGCTACCCGCGAGGCCAAGCCGGCCACGGCCAAGCTTGTGCTCCAGGGCATCACCAGAGCCGCTCTCCGCACGAACAGCTTCATCTCGGCGGCATCCTTCCAGGAAACCACCAAGGTGCTCAGCGAGGCGGCCATTCGCGCGAGAGTCGACAACCTCGAGGGTCTGAAGGAGAACGTGATCTGCGGACATCTGATTCCTGCGGGCACGGGTCTCCAGGACTACCAGGACATCATCGTCGGCCGCAAGGACGAGATGGTCCAGGACCTCAACGAGCTTTAGGATTCATTCTGAAAACTCTATAAACGATTGGCCGGCTGCGCGAAGCAGTCGGCCAATCTCTTTTTCCGCAGACGGAGTCTCTCAGCGCAGGACGAGCGTCACGGGACAGTGGTCCGAGCCTGCGACATCGTTCAGAATGTCGCTCGAGAGCACTCTGCCGCGCAGGCTGTCGGACACCAGAAAGTAGTCGATGCGCCAGCCGGCGTTCCTCGCGCGCGCGTTCATTCTGTACGACCACCAGGAGTACTTCACCTCGTCCGGATGCTGGAATCTCCAGGTGTCCGTGAAGCCGGCCGCGAGCAATTCGCTCATCTTGCCGCGCTCCTTGTCCGTGAATCCCGCGTTCATCCGGTTCGTGGAAGGGTTCTTAAGGTCTATCTCGTTGTGCGCCACGTTCATATCTCCGCAGACTACGACGCCCTTGCTCGCGGCAAGTCCCAGAAGATACTCTCTGAACGCGTCCTCCCAGCTCATCCTGTAGTCCAGACGTCTCAGGCCGTCCTGGGAATTCGGGACATAGACGTTCACCAGATGGAAGTCCTCCATTTCAAGGGTGATCACACGGCCTTCGCTGTCGTGTTCCGGCAGGCCTATCCCGTAGGATACGCGAAGGGGAGTGCGCCGGGTGAATACGGCGGTCCCGCTGTATCCCTTCTTCTGCGCATAGCACCAGTATGACCGGTAGAGGGGGAACGAGAGATCCGTCTGCCCCTCCTGGAGCTTGGTCTCCTGCAGACAGACGAAATCCGCGTCGAAGGATTCGAAGATCTCCGCGAAGCCCTTGCCGCAGACGGCCCGCAGGCCGTTCACGTTCCAGCTGACGAATTTTATTCCACCGTCCATTCCGAACCGTCTTTTGTGTCCTTGACCTTGATTCCGAGGGTCGCGAGAGCATCGCGGATTCTGTCTGAAGTGGCCCAGTCGCGCGCCTCCTTTGCGGCTGCACGGGATTCCAGAACCATCTTCATAAGTCCGTCGACCATCTTCGTCGCCTTGCCGCCGCCCTCGCTGTCGTCTTTCAGCGCGAGCACGCCGAATACTATGTCATCGAAAAGCCTCAGAAGCGCCCGCAGGTCATCCCTGTCCAGCGAGGCCTTGCCCTCCTTCGCGGTATTTATGAGGCGTACCGCATCGAAGAGGTGTGACAGGGCGGTAGGAGTGTTCAGATCGTCGCACAGAGCATCGTAAACTCCGTCCACCAGCGCCCGCACTTCCTCCTTTCCGACGGTGCAGCTCTCCGGAGCCACATCGGTGATGTATTCGCCGTAGGCGAGAGCATTGGCCGGATGGCCCTGGTCGCCCTTGACCTCTGAAACGACGCCGGCGGCGGCCGCCATTGACCGGAGGTCTTTCGCTCCCTGAAGAATCCGCTTGAGACCCTTCTCGGCCGCCTGCAGCGCCTCGTTCGAGAAGTCGAGCGTGCCTCTGTAATGCGCCTGGAGTATGAAGAAGCGGACTGTCATCGGGCTGTACGCCTGCTGTAGCTTCGGATGATCGCCGCTGAAGAGCTGCGGGAGAGTGATGAAATTTCCGAGCGACTTGCCCATCTTCTGGCCGTCGATGGTGATCATATTGTTATGCACCCAGTAATGTACGCCCTGTGTGCCCCTGCAGGCCACATTCTGCGCGATTTCACACTCGTGGTGCGGGAAGAGCAGGTCGATTCCGCCTCCGTGGATGTCGAACTCGTTTCCGAGGTACTTCTCCCCCATCACCGAGCACTCCAGATGCCAGCCCGGAAAACCCTCGCCCCAAGGCGAAGGCCATCTCATAATATGCTGAGGTTCAGCCCTCTTCCATAAGGCGAAGTCATATGGAGCACGCTTGTCGCTCTGCCCGTCGAGATTCCTCGTGCCTTCGAGAGTCTCGTCCAGGGTGCGTCCCGACAGCACCCCGTAGTGATGGTCCGCGTCATATTTCTGCACGTCGAAATATACGCTCCCGTTGCTTATGTACGCATAGCCCACGTCCAGAATCTTCTGCACGGCCATAATCTGCTCGATGATGTGTCCCGAAGCGCGCGGCTCGATGGACGGAGGAGCGACATTCAGCAGCCGCATCGCCTCGTGGTAGCGCAGCGTGTATGTCTGCACGATCTCCATCGGTTCGAGCTGCTCGAGTCTCGCCTTCTTCGCTATCTTGTCCTCGCCCTCGTCGGCATCGTGTTCCAGATGGCCTACATCCGTGATATTGCGCACATAGCGCACCCTGTATCCGAGATGTCTGAGCAGACGCTGCAGCACATCGTAAGTCACGCCCGGGCGCGAATGTCCGAGATGCGCGTCGCCATAGACCGTAGGCCCGCAGACGTACATCCCCACGTGCCCCGGGTGGACAGGAACGAAAAGCTCCTTCCTGTGAGTGAGTGTATTGGTTAATCTGATGTCTCTCATATCAATTCATTTCTTGGAAAAACTCTGATGAATATATGACACGCAGCCGCAGACGACGCACATAACCGCCTGGGACTCGTGCGAAAGCGTAGCGAAGACGATACCCGTCTCCCACGGGATGCCATAGACCGACGAAAGCGCCAGCGCCACCATATAGTGGAACGCCCCGAAGCCGCCCGGTACGGGCACGATGCCCGCCACGCTCCCGACCAGCATCAGAAACAGCGCGTCCGCCCAGCCCAGAGCGACCTGCCCGGGCAGCGCCTTGATGATAAGCAGACTCATCATCAGGAACAGAATCCAGAGCAGCAGCGTGTACAGCAGAAACAGCCCCTTGCCTTTCATCCTCAGGCAAGCCGCCGCTCCCCGCCACATCCCGCTGAAAAAACGCGAGAGCTTCGCGCAGAATGGACTCTTTCCGCGCAGCCTGATGACTGCAGCTACGGCCGCCGCAGCGGCCAATATTGCGACGGCAACGATCCACCACAGGCTGAAGTCGAACCTCTGCCTCAGGGGAGTCCAGACGTTGTCGAGCGCGAAGGCACCGAATCTCTGCCAGAGCGCCGCGAGGGTGAGAAAGATGAGGGCGACGAGAGTCAATATGTCCCAGGACCTTTCCACCACCACCGTGGCCAAGGCCTTGTCATAGCTCAGACGAGGCCCGCTTACATATCCGCAGCGTATGAATTCCCCCACGTGGGGGAGAAAAGTGTCGGTGAATTTGCCTATGGCGAAGCCGTCGTAGCAGTCAGTCCGTTTCGTCTCCGGATCCATCGGAAGCAGAAGCAGCCGCCATCTGAGCGCTCTGATGATGAAGGCTCCGAGTCCGGCCGCCATAGAGAGCAGCACCCAGCCCCAGCTGCATCTTTTCAGCACATCGAGAAAGTCCGCCCATTTCACTCCCTCGAAGGAGAAATAGAGCAGAACCGCCGCCACGGCTGTCCAGACCACGTATCTGTAGGGACTGTGCTTGCAGTCATTCATAAATGCAAATATACCTATAATTCGTAAATATAGGTTCTGCGGCGCGAAGAGTTTCCTCAGGGTGCGGATTTTGAATATAGCGGATTTATCGTTACTTTCGCGATTGTTTTTATGAAACGCTTATGAAATCAATACTTGGCATAGGCAACGCGCTTACCGACATTCTGGCTGTTCTGCCCGATGACACCCTTCTGAAAACTTTCCATCTACCGAAAGGAAGTATGCAGCACGTGGATATGGAGACCGGAGACAAGATATGGTCGGCGCTCAAGCCGCTGGGTGTCCATTACGTGGCGGGCGGCAGCGCCGCGAACACCATAACCTGCACCTCCATCTTCGGGATGCAGTCCAGTTTCATAGGCAAAATCGGCGATGATGAACTGGGGCTTCTTTTCAAGAGCGACCAGGAACAGTACGGCATCAGGACTCGGCTCCTGACGGGAAGCCATTCGAGCGGACGCTCGATGGTGTTCGTGAGCGGAGGCAATGCCGAACGCACCTTCGCCGTATATCTCGGGGCGGCTCTGGACCTGGTCCCGGAGGACCTGAAGCCCGAGTGGTTCGAGGGGAACGACTATTTTCACATCGAGGGCTATCTGGTACAGAATCAGGAACTTATCCGCAGGGCTGTCGAGCTTGCACACGCCGCCGGATGTATCATATCCATAGATATGGCTTCCTATAATGTGGTCGAGTCGAACGATGCCTTCCTTCACGACATCGTGGAGAAATACGTGAACATCGTCTTCGCCAATGAGACGGAAGCCCGGGCTTTCACCAAGATGCGCGATCCCCGTGCATCGCTTCAGGCCATTTCCGAACTCTGCGACATAGCCGTAGTGAAAGTCGGAAAGGACGGCTCCTGGGTCCGGAGCGGCGCTGAAGAGCACTATATCGAGCCTTGGCCGGCGAAAACCATCGACGCCACGGGCGCGGGAGACACTTATGCGGCTGGATTCCTTTACGCGCACTCATTGGGAATGCCTCTGGAAGTCTGCGGACAGGTGGGCTCCATCATAGCGGCGAAAGTCGTGGAAGTCATCGGCACCAAGGTGGACGTACCGCGCTGGAGGGATGCCAAACTGGAGATCCGGGCCCTTATGTCCAAGTACATATAATCGACTCTATATGTGGATCTGTAATCATCTCCGCAGGATGGCGCTGCGAAGAGCCGCGAGCAAGCTTCCCACAGCGATACTTCCCCTTTCCCTCATCCGCAGCGCTACCGTGCTTCTGGATGCATCGGAACCGTCTTTCGAAGAATGCGAAAGGAGAATCCGCTCCTATTTCAGCCGGTTCCGGATTCAGGTGAAGATTATCCATATCTATCTCGAAAAGCTTGACAAGGGCGCAGCAGCACCGGTGGACGGGACGCAGGCCCTGCTTCTGCGGGACTTGGACTGGTGCGGAAGGCCCTCCGCCTCCAAGCTCCGCTCGCTTGCCCTCTCCGGGACTGACCTTTTCATATCCCTCTGCGTGGATTCCTATCCTGTGGAATTCATATCCTCCTGCATTCCGGCGCGTTTCAAGATAGGCCGCTTCCCATTTGCCGTTTACGACGTGGTGCTGGATGGCCGGCAGGGGCAGACACAGGAAGAGGTATTTCTCTCCATAACGGAATTGTTTACTAAAATCAAATGAACCATCCTCTATGAACGGTAAGTTATCCAAGAATCTCACTGTCGCTCTCAAGGGAGTCTGTATGGGCGCGGCCGATGTCATACCGGGAGTCAGCGGCGGCACCATAGCCTTCATCACTGGCATCTATGAAGAACTGGTGGAATCCGTCCACAATTTCGACAGGACGGCTTTCGGCCTGTTTTTCACAGGCAGATTCCGCGGGTTCTGGAAGCATATAAACGGGACTTTCCTCATTTCGCTCATCTGCGGCATTCTGCTCAGCATCTTCTCGCTGGCCAAGCTTATGACCTATCTGCTGGAGAACCATCCGATACAGACCTGGTCATTCTTCTTCGGCCTCATTGTGGCCTCATCCATCTTCATCCTCAGGGGCATCTCGGGATGGAAGGTTCAGGACGTGCTGCTTACCATTTTCGGCGTAGGTCTGGGGGCGGTCATCTGCACCCTCACCCCCACATCCACTCCGGACGCGCTTTGGTTCGTATTCTGCTGCGGAGCGATAGCGATCTGCGCGATGATACTTCCGGGCATTTCCGGCAGTTTCATACTGGTGATTCTCGGGAAGTACGACTATGTGCTCGGCGCCGTGGCCGGACTCACTTCCTTCAGCCACGCTCGGGAGGCTACGGCCTCACTTGCGACGGGCCCTATGTCCTGGGGGCATTGCCTGCTGGTGATAGCCATATTCGCCGTCGGCGCGGCCATAGGGATAGTGGCTTTCTCTAAGTTCCTGCACTGGCTGCTCGCCAGATGGGAGAGAGAGACGACTCTGGTGCTCGCCGGCTTCATCATCGGTTCGCTCATAAAGGTATGGCCGTGGCATAATCCGGCAGGCGACGCTCCGGTAATCCCGGGCGTGGCTTCCGCCGGAGGAGACGTGGTTTTCCGTCTGGCCGATGCGCATATGGCCGGAGCCGCGGCGTTCGCTCTGCTGGGACTTCTGCTCGTGTTCGGTATCGAATTTCTGGGCAAGGCCGTAAGCCGGAAGAAAGCTTCCCGGTGATTTCCGGAAAAACCGTAGTCCGGCATCCGTTCTTCTGTCCGGGCGGCCGGTCAGATACTTGGGAAGATGTTGGCGGAATGTTAAGTGATTCCTAAAAAATAACTTGGTGCTTTTGCTCGTCTTTTTGGTCTAAATTCATTTGTTCATCAGTCGTGTACCCCGGTACACTCCTTCTT
>CAVKLO010000043.1:0-9487 GCA_963656985.1 Bulleidia sp.
AACTTTAGAGATTATGAGTCGTTCATTAAGAAAAGGTCCATATATCCAGGAAGCTCTGGAGAAGAGAATTCTTGCCATGAACGAAGGCGGCAAGAAGAAAGAGGTGGTCAAGACCTGGTCACGCGCCAGTATGATTTCACCTGACTTCATCGGACATACTATCGCAGTTCATAATGGAAACAAGTTCATTCCGGTTTATGTAACTGAGCAGATGGTGGGTCACAAACTCGGCGAATTCGCCCCTACCCGTACATTCAGAGGTCATTCAGGTAACAATAAGAAGTAAAAATTATGGGAAAGCGTAAAAGACTTATGGCTGAGCGCCTCAAGGAGGCGAAAAAGGTAACAGCCATTGCCAAGCTGAATGACGTCCCTTCATCTCCGCGCAAGATGCGTCTTGTGGCGGACACCGTAAGAGGCGTAGAGGTTAACCGCGCCCTCGATCTCCTCAAATATTCGAAGAGAGACGCTTCCGTCAGTCTCGAGAAACTTCTCCGCAGCGCCATCGCCAACTGGGAAGCCAAGAATCCCGAGAAGAGCAAGGAACTCGATAACGGCAACGTATATGTAAAGACCATTATGGTCGGCGAAGGCCGCACGCTGAAGCGCATCCGCCCTTGTCCGCAGGGCAGGGCCGGCCGCATCCGCAAGCGCTCGAATCACGTGACCGTCATTCTTGATGTCAAACCAGCAGCAGTGGAGGAGTAATAATATGGGACAGAAAACAAATCCTATCAGCAACAGAATCGGTATCACCCGCGGTTGGGACTCCAACTGGTGCGGCGGTAACTATGCGGAGAAGATAGCGGAAGACTACGAGATCCGCAAGTACCTCACGAGCCGTCTTTCCAAGGCCAGCCTTTCGAAGATCGTCATCGAGCGTACTCTCAAGCTCATCACCGTGACCATTCACGCGGCACGTCCGGGCGTCATCATCGGCAAGGGAGGAGCTGAAGTGGACAAGCTCAAGGAAGAGCTGAAGAAGGTAACCGGCAAGGATGTTCAGATAAACATCTTCGAGGTGAAGCGTCCGGAAGTGGACGCCCACATCGTGGCTGACTCCATCGCACGTCAGATCGAAGGTCGCGTCTCCTACAGAAGAGCTATCAAGATGGCTGTAGCCAACACGATGAGAGTAGGCGCCGAAGGCATCAAGGTGCAGATCAGCGGTCGTGTAGGCGGCGCTGAAATGGCCCGCAGCGAGATGTTCAAGGAAGGCCGTACGCCTCTCCATACATTCCGCGCCGACATCGACTACGCACTCGCGGTGGCTAACACCAAGGTAGGTACTCTCGGCATCAAGGTCTGGATCTGCAACGGCGAGCGCTACGGCAAGCAGGACCTCACTCCTAATTCCGGAGTGGCGGCGAATGCCCAGCCGAGCAGCCAGCCTCGTTCGGGTCGCGGCCCTCGTCGCGGAGGCGACCGCGGAGACCGCCGTCCTCGTCGGGACAACAATAAGTAATTTGAGAAAAATACTTATATTTACGGCCGGTTCCCGAAGGGAGCCGGCTTTTCTGTCACATCGGTGCAGTTGCCGCTCTCCGCTCCGGCGGCCGCTGTCTCGGACAGGAAACACACCAAGCGGAAAAACAAACCAAATATGTTCAACATTATGAAAAAAACATTCATCGCAGCCGCCGCAGTGCTGCTCATCGTTTCCTGCGGCCCGAAGAAGACCAGCCGGGAGCTCCAGGATGAATTCCGGACAGGCGTCGAGCAGATTATGGACAGCTACAAGGCTGAAGAAATCAGCGAGGAGCAGGCCGACAGTGCGCTCCGCGAACTCTGCAAAGCCACCATCAAGAAGAACCCGGAAGATTCCGTAGCTCTGATGGCCCTGCAGAACTGCTATTACCTTATGGAAGACGAAGAACTTTCCGATGTCATCGGAGAGCTCGGACAGGCGTTCATAGACAGCGAGTTCGTACAGAAAGTCCGCAAGAGCATCGAAGCCCGCAAGGGAACCTCGGAAGGCGTGATGTTCACCGACTTCACGGTGGTGCAGGACGAAAACGACCCCGAGGGTTCCACGGTCAAGTTCTCCGACTTCGTAGGCAAGGGCAAATATGTCCTCGTGGACTTCTGGGCCAGCTGGTGCGGACCGTGCAAGCGCGAGATTCCGAATATCGCGGCAGTTTACGACAAGTACAAGGGCGATAAATTCGACGTACTCAGCGTAGCCGTGTGGGACAAGCCTGAGGATACCGCGAAGGCGGCCAAGGAACACAACGTGGTCTGGAACCAGATCGTAAACGCCCAGAGAATCCCTACCGACCTCTACGGCATCGACGGCATTCCTCACATTATGCTCGTCGCTCCTGACGGAACCATCGTCAAGAGAAACCTCCGCGGAGACGACATCGAGACCGCCGTAAAGGAAGCCCTCGGCCTCTGATTCCGCATCGGCTCCTCAGTTTCTGAGTGATGGACATAAGGGAGCAGATAAAGCTATTGCCACATTCCCCCGGAGTCTACAGGTATTATGACTCCGAGGGGAATGTCATATATGTAGGCAAGGCGAAAGACCTGTTCAAGCGTGTCCACCAGTATTTCGTCCCGCCCGAGAGGCTGAACGCGAAGACCCGCATCCTCGTGTCCAAAATAGCCTCCGTGCAGTATTCCGTGGTGGATTCCGAGGCGGACGCCCTGCTTCTGGAGAATAATCTCATAAAGCAGTACAAGCCCCGCTACAACATCCTCCTGAAAGACTCGAAGACCTATCCCTGGATCTGCATCACTGCGGAGCCTTACCCGAGAGTATTTATGACCCGCCGCACCCCACGCGACGGCTCCCGCTACTTCGGCCCGTACAGTTCGGTTATGCACGCCCGGCATCTGATGGAGTACTTCAGCCGGCACTACACCCTCCGCTCGTGCCGGCACAAGATCACCTCGGATGTCATTCTGCGGGGGAAAATCCGTCCCTGCCTGGACTTCCATATAGGCAAGTGCAAGGGCTGCTGCATCGGGGCGATATCCGTAGAGGAATATACGGCACAGACAGAAGAAATCGCCCATCTGCTTAAAGACGGCGTGGCCGGCATAATCCACCGTTACCGCGAGGCTATGGCCGCCGCCTCCGAGCGGCTCGACTTCGAGACCGCCCAGTACTGTAAAGACCGCATCGACTCCCTCCGGCAGCACTATTCGCACTCGGTCATCAGCTCCGCCAAGGACGCGGACGCGGACGTGTTCTCGCTCGTCTTCGAGGGCACGGAAGCCTTCGGAAATTTCCTGCGCTTGCGCGGCGGCTCCGTCATCCGCTCCCTTAATCTCGGATTCCGTCTGAATATCGAGGAGGAGCGTTCCTCCGTGCTGAGTGAATTCATCGCCGAAATCGAGT
The DNA here is from genome assembly GCA_963656985.1 of Bulleidia sp. Classification (GTDB taxonomy): domain Bacteria; phylum Bacteroidota; class Bacteroidia; order Bacteroidales; family UBA932; genus Cryptobacteroides. The sequence continues at coordinate 3,347 of CAVKLO010000043.1, forward strand.
CGAAATTCGGCGAACTTTCCCGCAGGATCATCGTACCGTTTCTGCCCGACGTGACTCTGCCGGACGTGGAGTTCATCGTCCCGGCGAAGGGAGATATGCTTAACCTGCTGACTCTGAGCGACAAGAACGCGAGGGAGTTCCGCTCTTCCTTCCAGCGGAGCCGCGAGCATACAGACCCCGAGGCGTATAAGACGGAGATTCTCGAAGAGCTGAAGAACTCGCTCGGGATGAGCGTGCTGCCGCGCCACATCGAGTGTTTCGACAACTCGAATATCCAGGGGACAAACCCCGTGGCCTCCTGTGTAGTCTTCCGCGATGGCAGCCCTTCGAAAAAAGACTACCGGAAGTTCAAGATTAAGACCGTCGTCGGGGCGAACGACTACGCCTCTATGAAGGAGGTGGTGAACCGCCGCTATTCCCGGATGCTCGCCGAAGCCCCGGAAGACCTTCCGCAGCTAATAGTCATAGACGGAGGCAAGGGGCAGCTCGAATTCGCCTGGCAGGCATTGGCCGAACTCGGCCTTACTGAAAAATTGACCGTGGTCGGTCTTGCGAAACGCCTCGAAGAGGTCATCCGCGTCGGCGATCCGTATCCGCTGTTCCTCGACCGCAATTCGCACTCTCTCAAGCTCCTGCAGCGTGTCCGCGACGAGGCTCACCGCTTCGGCGTCACTTTCCACCGTTCGCTTCGGAGCAAGCAGCAGATTTCCTCCGCCCTGCGTCAGATAAAAGGCGTGGGCGAACAGACCGAGAACCGCCTGCTGATGCGTTTCGGCAGCGTTCCGCGCATCGCAGCCGCACCGGTGGAAGAGATCGCGCAGCTCGTGGGTCCCACGCTCGCCGCGAAGATTCACGCAGCTCTCGGCGGCACATCCCCTGCGGACCCCACCCCATAACGCGGACGCTTCCGCGTCCAATCCTTACATACAAAACAATTTATGGATTCAGAAAAAGAGAAACAGTTCAACAAATGGTTCAGCGCGTTCATACTCGCCGGAATGGCCCTCGCGCTGATCCTCACCACCATATTCAAACTTGAAGGCAGCTCGACCGCCAAAGCGTTCCTACTCGTCTCGGCATTCGGTTCGCTGATGGGCATCCTCAGCACCGTAGCCTCGGCCAACGGCCTGATAATCACTTTCCTCTTCGGTCTGCTGGACGTTTCCATCTACGGAGCGATGTGCTTCGTGAACTGGAAAAACGGCGGCTCGGGTCTGGGTAACGCGGTCCTGCACTTTCTCTACTTCGTCCCTATGCAGTTCGTGGGCTTCGCCCAATGGCGGCGTCACCGCGCGGACAAGAGCGGATACAGCGTGAAGCCGCGCCGGCTTTCCCGCAAGGGCCTGCTCCTTACGACCGCGCTTTTCCTCGTAGGCACCGTCCTTTCCTACATCGTGATAGCGCGTTTCGACAAGTCCGCAGCCGACTCCTTCATAAAGATGGCGGTGGTTCTGGACGTGCTCCCGCTGATGTGCAATATCCTCGGGCAGCTGCTTATGTCGCTGGCCTATATGGAGCAGTGGATCTTCTGGATAGGCGTGAACGTGTTCTCCATCATAATGTGGAGTACGGCGCACGCCGACGGCACTTCCGGCTTCGCCGCCATCTACATCGTGAAATACAGCTTCTACCTGCTGAATTCCATAAACGGACTCCGCATCTGGCTGCGTGACAGCAGGCCGCAGTAGAGCGGCAGGCGACCTTCTGCGGCCGGGTCCAGTGCCATTCTGCCCATCTTGCCGTCCAAAACTTTCATATATAAAGATTTTTTCCTATCTTTGCCGGACAGTACCCGAAAGTGTATATTAAAACATAAACTAATTATTATCATTATGCAGTACGAGGAAATCGTAAAAAAGGTAAAGGATATCATCGTGGACAAACTCGGTGTAGAAGAGACCGAAGTTACTGAAACAGCTAGCTTTACAAATGATCTCGGAGCAGATTCTCTTGATACCGTGGAACTTCTTATGGAGTTCGAGAGAGTTTTCGGAATCAAGATTCACGATGATGAGACCAGCTCGATAGCTACCGTTAAAGACGCCATCGACAAGATCCAGGAGAAACTCTCAGAAGAGAAATAGTTTTTTCCAGGTAATGGATGAAACCATCCGGTGCAGCCTGTACCGGTGTTTTCGGAAATTACTCAAGTGTAACGGCCGCCTTCATATGGAAAGGCGGCCGTTTGTCATATGATCAGTCGGCCTTCCCGACGGGTAGGCCCGATTATTCCGGAATGTCTATTTCGTAATGGAACGTGGCACCGAATAGACGATCTTCAGCGTAGGGCGGCGTTCGCTTCCGGCTCCGTTCAGGATGGCGCAATAGAAACGGTCCTTGTCCATAAGGGTGCTGTAGGTCTTCGAGCTGCTCGAAGTCGAGGAACTGTAGGCCGAGGCGAGCATAGCCATATAGTAGTAGTTGTTCAGATAACTGCCGCTGCCGTAGCCGTAGCTGCCGTAACCGTAACCGCCGTAGAGGGAGTTGTAATAGTTCGCGTACGCGAGCTGCTGATAGTAGCTGCTGGAGCTTGAACTCGCACCGCTTATCTTATATCTCTCGAGTTCCCGGGCCATTACCAGAAGCCAGATGTCGTAATTCTCTATCTTGCTCAGATCGCTCAGTTCCAGGAGCTTCTGGGTATGGTAGGTGACATCCGGAGCATACTGGCACAGAGACCTGTTCAGACTGCCGGGATCCTCATAGCTGGATGTCACGTCCGTGAGGCTTCCGTAGCTGACGTAGCCGCTGTCGTAGCGGACCCTCACCGTAGGATTCAGGTAAGTAGGGAAGCGGAACATCTGCTGATAATCGTCCGGGAATTCGAACGGCAGCACGATGCTCGCCCTGTTTATGATGGCCTTGCGCGGCTGGTCCGTATGCCGGGAGATCTCGTTCTCCAGAAGGGTCTTGATTTCCGTGGCGCTGATTACGGGCTTGAGGCCTCCGCCGCCCTCTACCGGAATCACATCGGCGGTCTTGCCGGCCTGCGGGCGGGTGCTGTGCCCCGTCACGTTGAAGCAGTACTGCGGCAGTCGGTCTGTCGAGGAAGAAATCGTACCGATCAGGGAGTCCAAATCATACATCTTGTCCGGACAATAGTAGAAATAGAAGCTCGTGTCCTTCCTCTCCCCGTTGTATTCGGCGTTGAATGTCAAGGTCGCATAGTCTCCGGTGATCTGGTAGTATTCCATATTGAGCCCCAGCTGCAGGGAGAACATATTTATGCGCCCGCCGATTCCGAGCGGCTCGTCCGTGTCGATATAGATGCCCGGGAACTTCTTCGTGTATGTGTCGAGGTCCTTCAGGTCGTCCTGCGTGATGGTCAGGTACTTTTTCGCGAATTCGGCGGAGAAGTCGAAGCTCAGTGAGTCCGTGCCGTCATACACCGGAGTCCTTGCCGTGATGCGCTCTTTCGAATGCTCGACGACATTGTTCAGGTTCCCGTCATTGAAGTCGAGCGGCTTGCTGAGTTCGTAAACGTTTATGTTCTGCAGGATATTGTCCTGGCCGTGGTCAGCCACGGAAATGGTGTCTCTCGCGGCGCTGAAATGGAACTTCTTGACTATCGGGTCTTTACCGAAATCCAGAGTGTCGGACATAGGCACCAGAGAAATCGCGCAGCCTCTCGTGGTGAGTCCGAAAATCTCGTCTCTGACCGCTCCGATGGTGATGCGGGTGCTCGAATAGCCCGAAAGGCTGTCGGGAAAGTCCACGCGGATTTCTTCCAGAGGGAATTCCGCCGTATATGTGTCATATTTCAGCTCGGTGGGAATCAGATTGCCTCCTATTTCGTAGGAGGAGCTGATGCAGGAGTGAAAGCAAAGGAGGACTGCTGCGGCAGCGCCCGCGACTGTCAGGGCCCTGCGGAGAATGATAGGATCCATTAGCTACAATTCTTCATAAAACCTCTCGTAATCAGCGACATAGCTTCCGTCCGCGAGGGCATCTCCATTATACTGGAGAGTAGGGCGCCCGAGTTCGCGGCAGCAGGAGAGGATTTCTTCATCCATATCCGGGGAGCCTATGATGATGCCGTCCGAGTACTGGGCAGCGGTTTTCGCAAGATTTATGCCAGTAGGATCGTCCAGATAAGGGATGTCCGCGGGCTTGATATTGCCGAAGAGCACGCCATCCCTGAAACCGGACGAGAAGGTCTGGCGCGGGGTGTCGTCGTACAGGGAGAGCACGACCTTGCTCGACGAGAAGATAGGGTCGTCCCGGTAGGACTTCTTCAGATAGAGCGGCAGGACGTGGGAGATCCAGCCCTGGCAGTGGATGATGTCCGGAGCCCAGCGGAGCTTCTTCACCGTCTCGAGCACTCCCCGGGCGAAGAACACGGCCCTCTCGCCGTTATCCTCGAAGTAGTTCCCGTTCTCGTCGCAGGCGGTCTGCTTGCGCTTGAAGAAGTCTTCGTTATCGATGAAGTAAACCTGGATGCGGGCTGACGAGATGGAAGCGACTTTTATCACTAGCTGCCTGTCCACGTCTCCGATTATGATGTTCATTCCGGAAAGGCGGATTACTTCGTGAAGCTGGTTCTTGCGTTCGTTGATGCAGCCGTAGCGCGGCATAAAGGAGCGTATTTCCTTCTTCATCTCCTGTATGCCCTGCGGCAGGTAACGGCCGATGGAGGAGATTTCCGTTTCGGGAAGGTAAGGATATATTTCCGAATTCACGAACAGAACTCTTTTAACCGAATCTTCCATTTCTTATTCACTTTTTTAACATACAAAGGTAATAATTTTTTTCATATTTTGATATTTCACTATCTTTGACCTTGATATGGGAAATACGCACGGTACACAAGGAGAAAGCAGGATGATGCGCACACGTCTGCGCAGCGCCCGGCTGTCCTCCGTCATAAGCATCAGTATGGTGCTGCTGCTCGTGGGCATAGCGTCGATGCTGCTGCTGAACGCGACGCGGGTTTCCGACTACTTCAAGGAGCATATGCAGATATCCGTGCTGATGGAGACGGAAGCCTCCGACGAGCAGGCGGCGGCCCTCGCTGCTGAACTGGATTCTCTGCGCTTCGTGAAAGGCACGGAGGTCATCACCAAGGCCCGGGGCGCGGCAGAGATGGAATCCCTTCTGGGCGAGGATTTCCTGAGCGTGTTCGAGACTTCACCCATCCCCGCGTCCATAGCTCTGACTCTGAAGGCCGATTACGTCTCGGTGGACAGCCTCGCCGTAGTGAAGGCCGCTCTGGAGAAGTATCCTCTGGTGGACGAGGTGGACTATCAGCGTTCGCTGGTCTCCGCCCTGAACGCGAACATTCAGAAGATAGGTCTTTTTCTGGGAGTGTTCGTCCTGCTGCTGCTGTTCATTTCGTTTGTGCTGATAGGCAATACCGTGCGGCTCAGCGTGTTCTCGCGCCGCTTCACCATCCACACGATGAAGCAGGTGGGGGCCACACGCGCCTTCATCCGCGCCCCGTTCCTGTGGAGGGCGGCACTGCAGGGGCTTCTTGCGGCGCTGCTCGCCTGTGCGATGCTCGTCTGCCTGCTGTATCTGCTGCGCGGAGAGGTCTCGCAGCTCTTCGAGATATTCACGGCCGACCTGCTGCTGAAGGTTATCGCACTTGTGGTGGCCTCGGGGGTGGTTCTCTGCGTAGTCAGTACCTATTTCGTTGTAAACAAGCTTGTTCGGATGAACAAGGACAAACTCTACTCTTAGATGGAAGATAATAAAGACAAGTTCGCGCTGACCCGGCGCAGTCTGAAGTTTCTGCTGCTCGGGCTGGTCGTGATGGTAGCAGGCTATATTCTGCTCGCCGGAGGCGGCGTGAAGGATCCCCAGGTTTTTAATTACGCGATGTTCGATTTCAGACGTCTGGTGGCGGCCCCGCTTGTCATTCTCTGCGGCGTGGTGATAGAAATCATCGCCATTATGGGCTGTTTCGACAAAAAATCATAAGCTATGGAATGGTTTGAAGCTGTGCTTCTGGGCCTGGTTCAGGGGCTTACTGAATTCCTGCCTGTGAGCAGCAGCGGTCATCTTGCGATAGGCCGCGAAATCCTCGGAGTGAAGGCTTCGGACGATCTGGTGTTCGAAGTGACGGTGCACGCGGCGACGGTGCTCGCCACCATAATCGTGTTCAGAAAACAGATTTGGGCCCTGCTCTGCGGCCTGTTCAAG
>CAVKLO010000044.1:0-9477 GCA_963656985.1 Bulleidia sp.
ATGTACATAACGTCAAAACGGCTGCTGAAGATTAGCCCATTATAGCCTTATATAGATATTCTTCTTATACAGCGGCCAGAGGCAGCAGAATATCACGAGGGCGAAAAGCACCGCGTAAAGCAGGGAGGTAAGCTCGTTCTGAGAGAAGAACGCCGCGCCGGGCTGACCGCCTATGAACTGGTAGCTCTTCGCGAACACTCCGCTGAGGACGAAAGCCATCAGGGCGTTCGAACCCATCGCCTTGAAAGGCTCGAATAACCTGTGCGCCCCCAGAATGTCCACGCAGAAAGTCAGGAAAGCGAGCGTCACCATCGCCCAGCCGCCGGCGAAGAACACATAAGAGGCGCTCCAGAGCGGCTTGTTTATAGGAATCCAGTTGTCCAGAATCTCAGCGGACACGATGGAAACTATGCCCCAGAAGAAAATCCTGCATACCATATAGCGCGTTCGTACCCTTTATGAGCTTGCCCACGAGATAGCCGATGAGGCAGGACGCCGCAGCCGTGAGCGAACCCAGAACCCCCTCCGGGTCGAAAGCCGCCCGGTTGCCGTCAGCGAAGCGGTAGCCGTGATAGACGTGGTCCTCCCCCAGGAGCGCCACATCGATTCTGCGCGACACGCAACCCTCCAGAGTGAAAGGACCCGGCTCGCGGCCGAATATGAGCAATATGCCCGTGAACAGTACGCAGAGCACTCCGACGGCTATGCCGACTTTTTTAGGAGTCTTCAGCCAGACGGCGAGCAGGCCCGCTATCAGATAGGCCATCGCTATCCTCTGGAGCACACCGAAAATGCGTTTGCCGCTCAGCCAGTCCGTCCATTCCTCCCAGCCGAACACCAGATGTCCGCCGCTGGTCGGGACGAAAGGGTAGAGATTCAGCAGGAAGCCCACGAGAAAGATGCCTACAGCCCTCTTCACTACCTTCAAGGCTCCCGCGCGGGCATTTCCCTCGTACTTCGAGAAAGAGAAAGCCATCGCGCAGCCCATACAGAATACGAAGAAAGGGTACACGAGGTCCGTCGGGGTGCAGCCGTCCCAGGAGGCGTGGCGGAGCATACCGAACTGGTGCGCCCAGGTCCCGGGATTGTTTACGATGCACATAAAGGCGACCGTAAGGCCCCTGAGCACATCGAGAGATTCGAAACGCTTTTTCATATGAAATTGAAGATTAATCCATAAAATGCAGATAAACAGCTTCCACGGCAGTCAGAGCCGCAGTCTCCGTGCGAAGCCGCGAAGAACCCAGATGCACCGGAATGAAGCCCGCCGCGAGCGCAGCCTCAGCCTCCCCGCGCGAGAAATCTCCCTCCGGACCGACCAGAATGACTATTTCCGGCAGCTCTCCCCTGCGGACGCTTTCGCGTCCAATCCCGTTACACCCATCCGCCTCCTCCACTCCGGCAGCCGCTGAGCCGGCCTCTCCGCAGCCATCCTCCGCCTCCGTGTACCTGCCGCTCCATCCTTCGGCGGGCAGATACCTTCGCAGAGCCTCCTTTATGGAAATTCTCGGAGCGGCCTCGTTTTCGAAACAATACGCTATCAGCTTGAGGGCCCCCGAGGGAGCCTTGTCTATGTATTCCCTCACGCTCATCATCCCGGCTATGTGCGGGACCGCCCCCTTCAGGGACTGCTTGGATGCGGCAAGCAGGATTCTCTCCAGACGCTCCGGCCTGAAGACCTTCCTCTCGGAACGCTCCCCTGTCACGGGGACTATCTCGTCCAGACCCAGTTCCGTACCCTTCTCCGCGAACCACTCGTAACGGTCAGCATTCTTCGTCGGGCACACAGCCATAGTCAGGCGGTAGGGATGCGCTCCCCAGTCCTTCTCGATACCGAGAATCCGCGCGGCTACGGCTTTGGGAGACGCATCGGTGATGACGCAGGTGTAGAAAGTACCCTCGCCGTCGATGACGTGTATCCGCTCACCCTCGCGATGCCGCAGGACTTTCACGCAATGCGCGGATTCCTCCTCGTCCAGGGTGCAGAAACTCCCGTCCACCTTTCTGCTGTAGAAGATTTCCATTAGGCCCTGATGATTTTCACCTGTCCGTCCACTTCGACCTTTATGATCTGAGAGGAGACTCCCGTAGCTCCGCTCTCGAGGGCGGAAGCGACGGTATAGTCCGCCGCCTGAAGAATCTCGGGGCTGATCTGCGCGAAATTACCGGGAGCGGGTTCTCCCGAAATATTCGCGGATGTGGACACTATCGGCTTTCCGAAACGTCTCACCAGCTCCACGCAGAACTCCGACATAGGGATGCGGATGCCCACCGAGCCGTCCGGGGCCACCGTATTGAATGCAAGACGGTGCCTTTCCCCTTTGGGAAGAGCCTCTCCGGCAGCCGGGGCGGGACCGCAGATGGCTCCGGGATAGATGAGAGTCATCGGCCTGTCATTGACCTCAACGAGGTCGATGGCTATGTTCGGAATGACTTTTATGTATCTCGCGACCATATCCATATCGGAGGCGAGCAGCACGAGCGACTTGCTGTCGCTGCGCCTTTTTATTTCATAGATTCTGGCGACGGCGGCCGGGTCGGTCGCGTCACAGCCCAGGCCCCAGACCGTATCCGTCGGATATAGGATGACTCCGCCCGCTTTCAGGGCTTTCAGTGCCGCATCGGTCTGAGCGGCGACATCGATAATCTTCTTTGCCATAGTAATATAGAGGTCTTATCGTGCGCGGCCTTTCGCTTATTTCTGAAATGCCGTCACTTGGAAATCATCTGTCGAAAAGCGTTCCTTTCTTCCTCCAGTACCTTATGAGCATCCAGCCGAAGAGCATACCGCCGAGATGGGCGAAATGGGCCACGCCGTCCGCAGTGCCCGTGACGCCGGTAAAGAGTTCGATGCCCGCGAAGATGATGACCATCCACTTGGCGCTCAGGCTCACAGGAGGGAAGAGCAGGGTGAGGCGGCTTTGCGGGAAGAGCATCGCATAAGCGAGGATTATGCCGTAGATGGCTCCGGAAGCTCCTACGGTAGGGGTCACCTTGAGTCTTGCGTAACTCTCCGCCGCCTGAAGGGAGCCGTCCGCAAGGGCGTTCATATAGCTTGTGGCCTGGAGATATTCCACTCCCGTATGGAGCGCGGCGGCTCCGAGGCCGCAGACGAAATAGAAAATGAGGAACTTCCGTGAGCCTATGATCCGCTCCACCACACAGCCGAAAATCAGCAGGGTGTACATATTGAAGAAAATATGCCAGAAGCCTCCGTGCATAAACATATGGGTGATGTACTGCCACCAGTGGAAGTAGGCGGATGTCGGATAGAAGAGCGCAAAACTCTCGAACATAAACTGTTTGCGCAGGAGAGTCATCACGAAGACCAGCACGTTTATGATTATGAGGTTCTTGGTGACGGTGGGGAGGCCGCTCAGAAAGCCGCCTGAGGAATTACGGTCGTAATAATAGTAATCTGCCATAGAGGGGGATTAAAATTTCTTGTCTAATTCATTGACAGGTAATAAACTGATAACTCTGCGCCCGTTCGGGGTGTATTCGGGGTTGCCGCAGGCGAAAAGCGCATCGAGCAAATGCTGTGCCTCGAAAGGGCTCTTCAGCGGGGCTTCCGACATCGCGCCCAGCAGGGCGAATTTCTCCGCCAGCGAGTTCTTCATTGCGACGCTCACGGAGTCGGGACCTTCCGAGAGGAGCAGAATCAGGTCGGAAACCATCTTCTCCACTGCCGCCGCATCGCAGGAATAACCCTCGGGGACTCCGGAAACCACTATCGTGTCCGTCCCGAAAGCGGATATGTCGAAGCCCAGCGAGCCCAGTAGGGAGGAGTACTCGTCGAAGAGGAGCCGGTTCTCCACCCCGACCCTGACCTGTACAGGGAAGAGGGAGGCCTGGGTGACGTGGGTTTCGGAGTCGAGAGAGTCGAGGAATCTCTCGAAAAGGATTCTTTCCCTTGCCCTGCGGATGCTCACGACCATAAGGCCGGAACTGCCCGGGGCCACAATATATTTCCCCTGAAGGATGATAAGCTGCGTGGTCGGGAGGAATTTGTCCTCGAAAAGCGCTCCGTAGTCCTGGCTCTTCTCCACCGCTCCGGAGAATCCGGAGGCGTGGAAAGAATCGAAGGAGGAGGAGGGTGCAGAAGGATTGGACGCGGAGCGGCCGCCGGGATGAGTGTCGGCGTCTTCGGGAAAGCTGTCTTCGGAGCGGCCGGAATCGAAAGGGTTGAAATCGGGGTCCGTACCTATGGACGGGGCGGCCGAGCTGCGGAAGCCGTCGAAGTCCCCGCTGAGCTGAGGAAGTTCGACCGAGCCTTCCGTGTCGAAGTCTATGCTCGCGCCGAATGCGTTCTGGCCCAGAGTCTTGCGCACGCTGGCATAGATGACCTGGAAGATTATGGAATCCTCCTCGAATTTGACTTCGGTTTTAGTCGGGTGGATGTTCACGTCGACGCTCCCGCTCGGGACTTCGAGGAAGAGGAAGTAGGTCGGTGTCAGTCCGGGGGCCATAAATTCCTCGTAGGCCTTCATCACGGCCCTGTGCAGGTAGGCGCTCCGGAAATATCTGCCGTTCACGAAGAAGAACTGGTTTCCGGCGGTCTTGCGGGCCGAGTCGGGACGGCCGATGAAGCCGTCGAGTCCGACTGCGGAACTGCGGGCGTGCAGGTCTACCACCTCGGAGGCAAGGGATCCTCCGAGCAGGTCGGTTATCCTGAATTTCAGCGACTTTGCCGGCTTGAGCACGTAGATGTCGCGGCCGTTGTGGCTGAGCGAGAATCCGAGTTCGGGACGGGTGAGGGCGATGCGCGTGAACTCCTCCACTATGTGCTTGAACTCGATATTGTCGGATTTCAGGAACTTGCGGCGTGCGGGGACGTTGTAGAAGAGGTTGCGGACAGCGAAATTGCAGCCCTTCGGGGCTGCGCACTCCGTGCGGGACTGCACCGCGGATGCCTGGATGACGACTTCCGTACCCACTTCGTCCTCCTGCCTGCGGGTTTTCAGGCTGACCTGCGCTACGGCGGCGATGGACGCGAGGGCCTCGCCCCTGAAACCGTAGGTGCCGATGGCGGAGAGGTCTTCGGCGATGGCGATCTTCGAGGTGGCGTGACGCTCGAAACAGAGCAGCGCATCGTCCGGAGACATCCCGCAGCCGTTGTCTATCACCTGGACGAGCGTGCGCCCGGCGTCGGCGATGACGACGGTAACGGAATCCGCTCCGGCATCCACCGCATTCTCCATCAGCTCCTTGACGACGGACGCGGGTCTCTGGACGACCTCTCCCGCCGCTATCATATCGGCTATGTTGCCGGGTAGAATCTGCAGTCTGCCCATTACAGGATGGTGAAGAATTTCGCTATGTACACGAGGGTGATGACCACCAGCAGCAGGCCTATGAGGCCTATGATGTTCTGTGCCTTGCTGGCGGAAGTGCGGCGGCGGCAATAATTGCCGTCACGCAGGGAACCCTTTATGTATGAGCCCGGTACGTAGGTCTCTTTCTTCTGTGACCCGTCCACGGCCCCGAATTTCTGCTTCAGCGCCTCCTTGTCCTTGTCGTAATATCTCGGCTTGTAGTCGAAGACCTTGTGGTCCTGCTCGCCGAACCAGTTGAATATTCCCATATCGTCGTAGAATCTTTTGTCCCGAAAGAGCAAAATTATGCATAATCTCTTTCAACTCCAAGATTTTTAAGGCTGCCGGGGTGAAATAAGCATATTTCCTGAGGATTTATTTTTTAGGAATTCCTAACTTTGCGCGGTCAAAAACCGTTTACTATGTCTTTTCTCGATTCTAAAGTCACTCAGGAGGGACTCACGTTCGACGATGTACTGCTCGTACCCGCATACTCGGAAGTGCTGCCCCGCGAAATCAACCTCAAAAGCCGTTTCTCCAGAAACATCACGCTGAACATACCGATCGTGTCCGCTGCGATGGACACCGTCACCGAAGCTCCTATGGCCATCGCCCTGGCCCGCGAAGGAGGCATCGGAGTCATACACAAGAATATGTCCGTCGCCGAGCAGGCCGCACAGGTCCGCAAGGTGAAACGCGCAGAGAACGGTATGATCCACGACCCGGCGACCATCGGTCCCGAGAAGACGGTGGCGGACGCCCTTATGATGATGAGCGAGCTGCACATCGGCGGCATCCCTGTGGTGGACGACCGGAACAGGCTCGTGGGCATCGTCACTAACCGTGACCTGCGTTTCCAGGACAACCTCGAAAAGCCCATAAGCGCCGTGATGACTTCCGAGAACCTCATCACCATCAGGGATACGGAGTTCTCCAGAGAAAAAACTCTCGAAATCCTCCTTTCGCATAAGATAGAGAAGATTCCGGTGGTGGACAGGGAGGGGCATCTCGTGGGGCTTGTCACCTACAAGGATTTCTTCCGTGAGCAGAACCACCCCAACGCCTGCAAGGACGCCCAGGGCCGCCTGCGCGTGGCCGCCGGCATCGGAGTCACCGGGAACGCTCTGGAGAGGGTCACCGCACTGGTGAACGAGGGCGTGGACGCGGTCGTGCTGGATTCCGCGCACGGACACAGCAAGAGGGTCGTGGACCTTATGAAGCTTATAAAGGCCACCTATCCGGGTCTGGACGTGGTCATCGGAAATATCGCTACCGCAGACGCGGCCCGCTATCTCATCGATGCGGGAGCTGACGGTCTGAAGGTCGGCATAGGTCCCGGTTCCATCTGCACCACCCGTATCGTGGCGGGCGTGGGCGTGCCTCAGCTGACCGCCATATTCGACGCCGCGAGCGTGGCCGCTCCGGCGGGAGTTCCGGTAATAGCCGACGGAGGTCTGCGCTACTCGGGCGATATGGTCAAGGCTCTCGCGGCCGGAGGCGACACGGTGATGTGCGGATCGCTTTTCGCCGGCACCGAGGAAGCCCCGGGAGAGACCATAATCTACAACGGCCGCAAGTTCAAGAGCTATCGCGGAATGGGTTCCATCGACGCTATGCGTGCGGGCTCTTCCGACCGCTATTTCCAGGACGGCGTGGCGAATACGAGCAAGCTCGTTCCGGAAGGCATCGTGGGCCGTGTGCCTTATAAGGGCACTCTCCAGGAGACCGTATATCAGCTCGTCGGAGGCCTGCGTTCCGGTATGGGTTACTGCGGAGCGCCGGACATCGAGCATCTGAAGAAGAACGCGAAGTTCGTCCGCATCACCTCGAACGGCGTCATCGAGAATCATCCGCACGACGTGACCATCACGAAGGAAACTCCTAACTATTCCAGAAGAGAGGACTGATGGAACGCATAATCATACTCGACTTCGGCTCCCAGGTCACCCAGCTCATAGGGCGGCGGCTCCGGGAGCTGAACGTATTCTGTGAAATCTATCCTTACGACAAGATACCCGCGCTCGACGGCAGCGTAAAGGGCGTGATCCTCTCGGGAAGTCCGTTCTCCGTGCGCGATGAAAAGGCTCCGCACCCGGATCTGTCCGCCATCAGAGGGCATTTCCCGCTGCTTGGCATCTGTTACGGCGCACAGTACCTCGCATATTCGGGCGGGGGCGAGGTCGACGCCTCGCTCGCACGCGAATACGGCCGCGCGATGCTCCGGGTCGTGGAGAAGGACTGCCCGCTGCTGAAAGGGGTTTCCGAGCGCTCGCAGGTGTGGATGTCACACGGTGACAGCATCTCACGCCTGCCGCGGGGCGGCGTGGTCATAGCCTCGACCGACGATGTGGCGAATGCCGCGTACCGCATCGAAGGCGAGAGCACCTATGCGGTGCAGTTCCACCCCGAGGTCTTCCACACTGCGGAAGGCTCGCGTATGCTCGCCAATTTCGCTTTCTCCATCTGCGGCTGTCGGGGTGACTGGACTCCGGCTTCGTTCATAGAGACCACCCTCGCCGACATCCGCGCACGAGTGGGTGAAGACAAGGTGATTCTCGGCCTTAGCGGCGGCGTGGACTCCACAGTAGCCGGAGTGCTGCTGCACAGGGCCATAGGCAGCCGCCTGACCTGCATTTTCGTGAATAACGGCCTGCTGCGCAAGAACGAGTACGAGGATGTGCTCGCTTCATATAAAGATATGGGGCTGAATGTGATAGGAGCGGACGCTTCGGCGGAGTTCCTCTCCGCCCTCGCCGGAGTGACCGAACCTGAGAAGAAGCGCAAGATCATCGGCCGCCTTTTCGTGGAGACCTTCGACAAGTACGCGAAGGGCATAGAAGGCGCACGCTTTCTGGCCCAGGGCACCATCTACCCGGATGTCATCGAGTCCTCCTCGGTGAACGGCCCGTCCTCCACCATCAAGAGCCACCACAATGTGGGCGGTCTGCCCAAGGAGATGAACCTGCAGATCATAGAGCCTCTTCGAATGCTGTTCAAGGATGAGGTCCGCCGCGTGGGACGCGCCCTCGGCATAAAGGACGAGCTTATCGGCCGCCATCCTTTCCCGGGCCCGTCGCTCGCCATCCGCATTCTGGGCGATATCACGGAAGAGAAGCTCTCCGTACTGCGCGAAGCCGATGACATCTTCATCTGCGGTCTGCGCTCGTACGTGCTTGCCGAACACCCGGAAGCCGTCAAGGCTCTCGCGGGAGCGGACGCGGGCAGTGTCCGTTCCGCATCTGACCCGTCCATCGAAGCCCGCACGCTGTACGATGCCATCTGGCAGGCGGGAGTGATACTGCTGCCCGTGAAGAGCGTGGGCGTGATGGGCGACGAGAGGACCTACGAGAGTACCGTGGCGCTGCGTGCCGTCATCTCGACCGACGCGATGACCGCCGACTGGGTGCATCTCCCGTATGATTTTCTCGCGGAGATATCCAACTCCATCATAAACAGGGTCCGCGGAGTGAACCGCGTAGTTTACGACATCTCCTCGAAACCGCCGGCAACGATAGAATGGGAATAAACGACATACGCATAGGACAGGGCTACGATGTACACGCATTGGCCGAAGGCCTGCCGATGTGGCTGGGCGGAGTGCGCATCGGGAGCGCTGAAGAAGGCTTCGTGGCGCACTCGGACGGGGATGTGGCCATCCACGCTCTGTGCGACGCTCTGCTCGGAGCCCTCGCGCTCGGCGACATCGGGAAGCACTTCCCGGACACTTCCGCGGAATTCGCGGGCATCGACTCGAAGATACTTCTCGCGCGCGTGCGCGATATGGTTTCGGAGCGCGGCTGGGCAGTGGCGAATCTCGACATCACCATCGCTCTTCAGCGGCCGAAAATCGGCCAATACGTCCCTCAGATGCGTTCCGTCCTCGCTTCCGTTCTGGGGATAGAGCCGGAGCGGGTGAGCGTGAAGGCCACAACGACCGAGCGTCTCGGCTTCGTAGGTCGCGGCGAGGGCTGCGAAGTCTGGGCCGTCGCCCTGCTCTACCGGTGATGCCCGGCAAGTTCCTGTGAAATTATTCAGTTTTTTTGGTTAATTCCCAAAACTGTTATAACTTTGCACTCCCCGAATCGTTCGGGGACTTTGAAATTCGCACTGAGATATGGTGTAATGGTAGCACTACAGATTCTGGCTCTGTCAGTGAGGGTTC
>CAVKLO010000045.1:0-1616 GCA_963656985.1 Bulleidia sp.
GGTCTTCCACTCGCTCGGTGCGATTCTCGTGCTGAATCTGACCATACTCTCACTGGTCATCTGCGTCTATATGGTGCGCTGCGAACTGTACCGCAAACTGCTCAGTTACAGAAATCGCCGCAGGACTTCCATAGTGGTGACCGCCGCCGGGATGACCCTTCTCGCGGCGATTTTGGCTTACTGCCATCTGAGCTTCAGCAGCCTGGTGAGCAACTCGAACATCACGCTCGAGCTGTATAAGGTAGGCAGTCTGAGCCTGTTCACGCTTGTGGTTTACCTTTCGTACATCACTCTGCTGGTGAGCGTTATGCTGATTCTGCAGCTGCTGCGTCCCTGCGTCAAGCGCATCTTCGGCCGGAGCTATAACGCCTTTTCCGTCACCGGCCGCACTCTCATAGCGGTCTGCGCCGGTCTCTATTTCGTGGTCGCCTCCGCCGTCCTGGGCTTCCGCAAAGAGCAGCAGAGCGCCGAACTCTGGGCCGGAAGGCTCTCCGTGGAGCGGGACATCTCGCTGGAGCTCCGGCTCCGGCAGGTCGAGAACCAGATAGCCGGCGATGCCATAATCTCAGCCCTCTCGGCTCTTCCGAACGCCGCCTCGGTGGTGTTCAACAGGGTGGTGGACAACTATATGTACGCCATCTCGCAGGACTACGACATATCCTTGATGCTTTTCGACAGCGACACGAAAGACCCGTCGGTGCTGAATTTCTTCAACGAACGTATCCGCAAGGGGACCCCCATTATGGACAGCTCCCATTTTATGTACACCACGACCGTCTCCGGTCAGGCGAGGTACACGGGCCTGTTCACCTACATAACCCGGCAGTACGGAGTGAACTATATGCTGCTGAGCGTGGAACCCAAGTCGAACAGGGACTATCGCGGCTATTCCACACTTCTGGGGATGAGCAGTCCGGGCAAGGTGGTGATGCCGGCCGCCTATACCTATGCCCGCTACAAGGACGGCAAACTCATCAGCTACAAGGGCAGTTTCGCCTACCCGACCCTCGTTTCCTCCTCGCTGCGCAGTCATCTCGAACACTCCGCGGGCTACTTCCTCAGTGACGGTTACACCCATTTCGTGACCGGGATAGACGAAGACGAGTTCGTGCTGGTCTCCCGCCGCCGGACTCCTTTCGTGAACTTCATAGTGGCATCCGTCGTCCTGTCCCTCGCCTCCTTCGTGGCCCTTTCCGCCGCGGCTCTCACCAAACGCCGCCGCAGGGAGTACGAGAACAGCTATTTCCGCTCCAGAATCTCCACGATGCTGATGCTTTCGCTCGTCCTGACGCTTGTAGTGATGGCTGTCGTGAGTGTAGTCTTCGTCTTCCAGCGCAATGACGCGAACAAGACCGAGATGATGTCCGACAAAATCACCTCCATCACGGCCCTGATGGGGGATGTATGCCGCTATGTCTCTGATTACAGGGATCTGGACCCGAAAGAGCTTACCGCCGTGACGGAGAATGTAGCGCGGACCTCGAAATCCGACATCACACTCTTTTCTCCGAGCGGCAAGGTCTTCCGCACGACGGCGACCGACATCTACGACAGGATGATTCTGAGCGACCGCATAAACCAGAAAGCCTATCACGCCATAGTTTACGACCATATGC
>CAVKLO010000045.1:1626-9313 GCA_963656985.1 Bulleidia sp.
ATGCGCTACTGCATAGTGCGGGAGAGAATCGGCGGCAAGGGGTATTACGCCCTTTATGCCCCGCTGATCAACTCCGACGGCAAGATAGTCGCCATTCTGAGCACCCCGTACATTGAGGAGAACTACGACTTCGAAATGGAGGCCGCGCTGCACTCCGTGACCATACTCTCGGTATTCCTGATTCTGCTTCTTATGACCCGCTTTATGGTGACGGCGATGCTGGACAAGATGTTCCGGCCGCTCACCGAACTGGGCCGGAGGATGAATTCGACAGATGTGGACAGCCTCGAGTACATCAAATACGACCGCGAGGACGAGATTTCCACGCTCGTGAAAGCCTATAATATGATGGTCAGCGACCTCAAGGAGAGTACCCGTCAGCTCGCCCAGGCCGAGCGCGACAAGGCCTGGTCCTCTATGGCCCGTCAGGTGGCGCACGAGATAAAGAACCCTCTGACCCCTATGAAGCTGCAGATACAGAGGATCATACGTATGAAGGACCGTCAGCTTCCGGGCTGGGAGGACAAGTTCGACCAGGCGGCCAAGATAGTGCTCGACCACATAGACATACTCACCGACACGGCTAACGAGTTCTCTACCTTCGCCAAGCTCTACAGCGAGGAGCCGTCGGAGATAAACCTCGATGCTCTGCTCCAGGAGGAGATAGCTATGTTCGACAACAAGGATAACATCAGTTTCTCGTATATGGGGCTGTCCGGAGTCACCGTAACGGGTCCGAAACCTCAGCTGACCCGCGTGTTCGTGAATCTGCTCTCGAACTCCATCCAGGCCATCGAACTCAAGCAGCAGGAAGCCGTGGAGGCGGGCCGCGAGCCGCAGCGGGGGCGCATTCTCGTATCTCTGAGGCACTCCGTGAGCGGCGAAGGCTACTACGACATCGTGTTCGAGGACAACGGCCCCGGCGTGAGCAGCGAGAACACCTCGAAGCTCTTCACTCCGAATTTCACCACCAAGAGCAGCGGCACGGGACTCGGCCTCGCCATCTCGCGCAGCATCATCGAAAAGTGTGAAGGAGAGATTTCCTACTCGAAGTCATTCGCTCTCGAAGGAGCCTGTTTCTTAATCAAGTATCCCGCGTCCCGCGTCCGATGACGGGTCGTCCGAGCCCCTCAGATGCTCACTTGGGGAGATTCTCGAGGACTTCGCAGTCGAGCCTTCCGTCGCTGAACAGCAGTCGAATGCGGTCTCCCGCCTTTATGCCGCTGACGCTCTTGAGCACCCTGCCGCCGCTGTCGGCGGGAAGGACGTAGCCGCGCGAGAGGATGCTGCGGGGGTCCGCAGCCCTGATGCGGGTCTGCAGCACGTCCAGTCGGGATTCCAGCGCGGCGATCTTGTTCAGGAAAGCCCTGTGCAGACGGCTGCTGAATGAGCTTATGCGCTCGTCCTCGGCCTCATAGATATCCAGAAAATAGTCGGCGAGAGCGGTCGGAGTCTTCAAGGCTTCGTAGGCCACCATATCGGCCACGTGCCGGTCCCGGTCGTGTCCTATGGCTGTCAGGACCGGAATGCCGCAGCGGGCCATCCGCGCACAGAGTTCATAGTCATCGAAACAGTCCAGGTCCAGAGCTGACCCTCCGCCCCTCAGAACGAGGATGGCGTCGAACCTCTCCCGCGAACTCTCTATCCTGTCCAGGGCGGCCGTGATGGAGGCAGGGGCTCCCGCCCCCTGCATCACTGCGTCGAACAGGACGGTGCGGAGCGTGAAGCCGTAGGCGTTCTCGTGGAGATGCCTGCAGAAATCCCCGTAGCCGGCGGCCCCTTCGGCGGACACCACCGCCAGAGAGTATGGAAGGTCCGCCATATCGAGCCTGCGCTGAGCCTCTGTCAGGCCTTCCTCCTCCAGTCTCGCGATGCAGCGACGTCTGAGCAGCTCCTTCTCGCCCAGAGTGAACTGAGGATCAAGGTCATCCACCACAAGACTGAGTCCGTAAACCTCGCTGTAATTCACCGCCGCGTGAAGCAGCAGCCCGATTCCCGCCTTGAGCGCGGAGCCTGTGGCTTCGCGGAAGAAACTCTCCAGGACGCAGTACTTCGATCTCCAGATTACGGCTCTGGCCTTCGCCACGATGCCCTTGGGTCCCGTCTGACAGAGCTCCATATAGCAGTGCCCGCCCTTTACGGAGACTGCGGCAAGCTCGGCGCGCACCCAGACGGCTTCGGTGAAGCAGTCTTCCAGCGTGCGTCGGATGTCGCTCTGCAGGGTCAGAAGGTCGAGAGGTTCCATTTCCATAAGAGGTATTTTCTTCAGTTTCAAGTTCCGCAAATCTACCTAAAATATCGGGAAAAACGCTATCTTTGCACCCGGTTTAGAATCACTCCTATGAAGATTAATGACGCCACTTTCGCAGGCAGCAGCACCCGAGTCTCACAGAAACCCGCGCTGAGACTGCCCGAATTCGCATTCATAGGACGCTCGAACATCGGCAAGTCCTCGCTCATAAATATGCTGTGCTGCCGCAGAGCTCTGGCGATGACCTCGTCCACCCCCGGGAAGACCAAGCTCGTGAACCATTTCCTCATCGACGGGAAGTGGTATCTGGTCGACCTCCCCGGCTACGGCTACGCACGTCTCCCGCAGAAGGCTCGCGAAGAGCTCCGCCGTGTGGTTCGGGACTACATCTTCAATTCCGAAGAGCTGCAGATGCTCTTCGTTCTCGTGGACTCCCGGCACGACATAGGCAAGATAGACCTGGACTTTATCGCCGAGCTCGGCGAGAACGGGATTCCTTTCGGGATCATCTTCACCAAGTGCGACAAGTCCGGCCCTAACGTTCTGGCCGCACAGATAGAAAGGGACAAGGAGATACTGCTCAGGGACTGGGAGGAGCTTCCGCCTATGCTGCGCAGCTCGGCGCAGTCCGGAATGGGCAGGGAAGAGATACTGGATTACATAGATACCGTATTATCTAACAGAATATGAACAAACATAGAATGGAGTTGTTTGCCTGCAGAGCATCTCGCGGCTTCGCAGACAAGGTAGTGGAGGCTTTGAACAAAGTCCGTCCCGAGTGGGAGCCTGAGATACATCTCGGACTGTCTGATGTATTATCCTTCAGCGATGGCGAATTCCAGCCGGCTTTCATCGAAAGCGTCAGGGGAGCCAACGTGTTCATCCTTCAGGCCACATTCCCGCCGGCAGAGAATCTGATGGAGCTGCTGCTCACCATCGATGCCGCGAAGAGGGCCTCGGCCGACAAGGTCATAGCCGTCATCCCTTATTTCGGCTGGGCCAGACAGGACCGCAAGGACAAGCCCCGCGTTTCCATAGGGGCCAAGCTCGTGGCGAATCTGCTCGTGGCCGCCGGAGCCGACAGGGTTATGACCTGCGACCTCCACGCAGACCAGATCCAGGGCTTCTTCGACGTGCCTGTGGACCATCTGTGCGCGAGCAAAGTGTTCATCCCGTACATAAAGAGCCTGAATATCGAGAACCTCTCCATCGCCGCCCCTGATATGGGAGGAGCCAAGCGGGCCCAGACTTACGCCAAGCACCTCGCCTGTCCCGTCATCATCTGCCACAAGTCACGCGAGAAAGCTAACGTAGTGGCCTCCATCACCGCCATCGGCGAGGTGAAGGACCGCAACATCATCATCGTGGACGATATGATCGACACTGCCGGAACCCTCACCAAGGCGGCCGACGTGCTGATGCAGATGGGAGCCAGAAGCGTGAGTGCCTGCGCCACCCACGGTCTGCTCTCGGGCAAGGCCTATGACAACATAAACAACTCCCGGATCAAGTGCGTGATGATAACGGACACCATTCCGCTCACCACCGATCCGAACGTGGACACAAGTAAGATTAAAGTCATCTCTATGGCCCCGGTCTTCGCTTCCATCATAAACAAGGTGCAGAACTACGAGCCTATCAGCACCGAATTCGTGAACTAGAGCCTTATGATGCCTGTATTCCTCGCCGCGCTGGTCCTTGTGGGCCTAGGAGTCTTCGGCCTGTGCTTCAACATCATATTCCGCAAGGACGGAAAGTTCCCCGAGTACGAGGTCGGCTCGAACAGTGAGATGCGCAAGCGCGGCATCAGGTGTATGAAGGAGGAGGAAATGCAGCTCCGCCGCCGTGGAAACGGGGCTGCCGGAAAGAACAATAAACTGAACTGCAATGAGTCTTGTAGCGATTGTGGGTCGTCCGAATGTCGGTAAGTCCACACTTTTCAACCGCCTTGTGGGAATGCGCAAGGCCATCGTGGATGACACTGCGGGTGTCACCCGCGACAGGCACTACGGAAAGTGCGAATGGTGCGGCCGGGAGTTCTCGGTCGTGGATACAGGAGGTTACACCACGAATTCAGAGGATGTCTTCGAGTCCGCTATCCGCCGTCAGGTGGAAATCGCCATCGAGGAGTCCGATCTGGTCCTCTTTATGGTGGAGGCCGCGACGGGCATAACCGACTACGATGCGGAGATTGCCGACGTGCTCCGGCGCAGCCGCAAGCCGGCGGTCCTCTGCGTGAACAAGGTGGACAGCGGAGACAAGATTTTCGACAGCTACCAGTTCTATTCTCTCGGCCTCGGCGAGGTCTGGAGCATCTCGGCTGCGAACGGAGGAGGTACCGGAGACCTTCTCGACGAAGTAGTCCGCGTTCTTCCCGCCGAAAACGGGGCGGAGGACTCCTACCCTGACCTTCCGCGCATCGCCATCGTGGGCAAGCCCAATGTGGGCAAGTCCTCGATGACCAATGCTCTTCTGGGCGAGGAGCGGAATATAGTCACCCCTGTGGCGGGAACCACGCGCGATGCCATCGAGACCCGCTTCAACCGCTTCGGTCACGACTTTATGCTGGTGGACACCGCCGGCATCCGCCGCAAGTCGAAAGTTCACGAGGATCTGGAGTTCTACTCGGTGATGCGTTCCATCCGCGCCATAGAGCGTGCGGATGTGTGCATTCTTATGCTGGACGCCACTTCCGGTATGGAGACTCAGGATATGAACATATTCAACCTCATCCTGCGTAACCGCAAGGGCTGCGTGGTCGTGGTGAACAAATGGGACCTCTTCATCAAGGACAGCAATACGATGAAGCGGTATACCGAGGCTCTGCGGGGCCGCCTGGCCCCGTTCGACGATGTGCCGGTCATCTTCACTTCAGTGACGAACAGGCAGAGGGTGCTCGATGTCCTGGACGCCGCCTCCAAGGTCTGCGGCTCGCTCCGGCAGAAGATTTCCACTGCCCGCCTGAATGAAGTGATGCTTCCGATAATAGAGGAGACTCCTCCTCCGGCGTGGAAGGGCAAGTACGTGAAGGTGAAGTACATCACTCAGCTTCCTACGCGTTTCCCGGCTTTCGCTTTCTTCTGCAATCTCCCGCAGTACATCAAGGAACCGTACAGGCGCTTCCTCGAGAACCGCCTGCGTGAGAATTTCGACTTCGAGGGCTGCCCGGTGCAGATATATTGCAGGCAGAAATAGCATAGTACCCTACGGGCCGGAGAAGCATCATTCTCCGGCCCGTTTCCGACAAGTTGGTAAGTTTTTGTGAAGGATTAATTCAAGAATCACTAACTTTGAGACGATTATGAAAGATTTTGATTATAAGAAGGCTCTGGAGACGCTGGAAGGCATCGCCAAGGCGGTCGAAGACCCTGCTGCGGGCCTGGACGACATAGACAGATATGTCCGGCAGTCTGAAGAACTGATCGAAAAGTGCAGGGCTTACCTGCGCGGCGTGAGGGAAAAGGCCGAGGAATCATTCGATTGACTATGGAAAAGAGGAAAATATATGAAACCGACCCGTATCTGAAGCCGTACTCCGAGGCCATAGAGGCCCGCCACCTGCGGATTCAGCAGACACGCGACTTCTTCGCGCGGGAAGGGTCGCTCTCGGAGGGCATAAACAATCATCTCTACTACGGACTCCACAGGGAGCCCAATGGCGACTGGGTATTCCGCGAGTGGGCTCCGAACGCGGTGAAGATTCATCTGATCGGTGAGTGCAACAACTGGAAGCGCACGGAAGCCTACGCCTTGAAGCCTCTGGGCGGGGGGACCTGGGAGATAAGGCTCCCGTCTGTCTTCCTGCATCACGGGGAGCTGTACAAACTCTTCATCGAGTGGCCGGGCGGCGGGGCGGAGAGGCTCCCGTCCTACGCGACGCGCTGCGTGCAGGACAGCGTGACCAAGCTCTTCTGCGCCCAGGTGTGGAATCCGGACAGTCCCTACGAATGGAAGCACGCGAATCCGGGGCGGCACCTTCAGCCTCTCATCTACGAATGCCACATCGGGATGAGCGGCGAGAGGGAGGGGGTGTCGAGCTTCGACGATTTCCGCCGCGAGGTTCTGCCGAGAGTGGTGCGTCTGGGCTACAACACCATACAGATAATGGCCCTTCAGGAGCATCCCTACTACGGCTCTTTCGGTTATCAAGTCTCGAACTTCTTCGCGCTGAGCAGCCGCTTCGGCACTCCGGAGGAGTTCAAGGCGCTCGTGGACGAGGCGCACGCTCACCGCATCAGCGTGGTTATGGACATCGTCCACTCCCACTCCGTGGACAATGAGGCCGAGGGACTCAGCCGTTTCGACGGGCGCGATGACCTATACTTCCACACCGGCGCTCAGGGCTATCATCCGGCCTGGGGTTCGCGCTGCTTCGACTACGGCAAGAACGAGACCCGCGCCTTTCTGCTTTCGAATCTCAAATTCTGGATGGAGGAATACCGTCTGGACGGTTTCCGTTTCGACGGAGTGACCAGTATGGTCTATTGGGACCACGGCCTGGGCAAGGACTTCGGTGACTACAGCCTCTATTTCGACTCGGGCGTGGACGAAGACGCCCTCATCTATCTCGCTCTCGCGAATCAGCTCGTGCACGAGCTGCGCCCGCAGGCGGTGACCATCGCCGAAGACGTTTCCGGATTGGCCGGCCTGGCGGCCCCTTACGAGGCGGGCGGCATAGGCTTCGACTATAGGATGGCGATGGGGGTGAGCGACCATTGGATCAAGTGGATAAAGGAACGCAGGGACGAGGACTGGCCGATGGGGGAGATGTGGTGGGAGCTTACGAACAAGCGCTCGGACGAGAAGACGATAAGCTACGCGGAGTGCCACGACCAGGCGATGGTGGGCGACAAGACCATCATCTTCCGTCTGATGGACAAGGAGATGTACTTCGGGATGAATATCGGATCGGAGAATCTTGCCGTGGACCGCGGAGTCGCTCTCTCGAAGATGATAAAGCTCGTGACGGCCGCCACGGCGGGGAACGGCTATCTGAATTTTATGGGGAACGAGTTCGGCCATCCGGAATGGATAGATTTCCCTCGCGAGGGGAACGGCTGGTCCTACAAATACGCACGCCGGCAGTGGTCACTCGCGGACTCGCCGTTTCTGCGCTACGGGCGGCTGGAAAAATTCGATGCCGCGATGATTTCGCTTGTCCGCAAATTCCGGCTGCTCACCTCCCCTGCGGAGCCGCTCATCGCGGATGAGGAGAAAAAAGTATTGATATTCAAGCGTAAAACTTGTATTTTTGCATTCAATTTCCACCCGTCCGCCTCTTACACCGATTACGGCTTCGAGGCAGGCGGCGGCAAATATCGTGTGGTGCTCGATACGGACGAGCCGGAGTACGACGGTTTCGGAAGACTCCGCACGGGCGAGGAGCATCTCTGCGTGGAAGGCAAGCTATACCTGTACCTTCCGGCACGCTGTGCC
>CAVKLO010000046.1:0-9236 GCA_963656985.1 Bulleidia sp.
CCTATGACCTGTTTGCCGCGCTCCTGAAGGAAAGCGCTGATACGGTTCACGAAATAAGACTGGACTTCGTCATAGCTCCCGAGGCCGAGCTCCTTCATCACCTTATGGCAGTACGGACTGTTTCTCCACGCATCCTGCGGACATTCGTCACCTCCTATGTGATAGTACTTCGAAGGGAAAAGCGGGAGCAGTTCCGTGAACACGTCTTCCAGGAAAGAGAGAGTAGCCTCGCTCGGACAATAAACATCTTTCTTGATTCCCCAGTCCGTGGATACGCCGTATGTCCTTGACGTGTCGCAGGAGAACCTCGGATAAGCGGCCAGAGCCGCTGTAGAGTGTCCCGGAATCTCTATCTCCGGAACCACCTCTATCTGTCTCAGACGTGCATATTCCACGACTTCGCGCACATCATCCTGCGTGTAGAATCCCTCGTGCGGCGTACCGTCCGGGTTCTTGCCATTATAATCCGAGGTGAAAGGACGTTTGGATCCTATCTCGGTGAGAAGAGGATATTTCTTGATTTCAATCCTCCATCCCTGGTCCTCGGTCAGATGCCAATGGAATTTGTTCAGCTTGCGTATGGACATATAGTCTATGAACTCCTTGACGAATTCCTTGGAATAGAAATATCTTCCGCAGTCGAGCATCATAGAGCGGTACGGCAGGGCGGGATAGTCGCTGATGCGGCAGCAAGGGACCGTCCATTTCACACCGGACACCTTCTCCGGGGAGTATATCCCGGCGGGGAGAAGCTGAGAGAGCGACTGCAGTCCGTAGAACGCCCCGGCGGGAGTGGACGCTTCTATCTTCACACCCTTGGCGTTCACTTCCATCCTGTATTCCTCTTCACCGAGGCCTTCGACCTGACTGATCAGAATATCCGACCCGCGGCCCTTGTCGAGATCTATCCCCGCGGCAGTCCTGACTCTCTGCACAAATACTGCGGCGGCCTCCGCGAAAGACGGGTCTTCGCTCTCCACGCTGAGGTGAGAACCGCGCCTCAAGGTGAATTCCCCGTCAAGAGGCTCAAGAGATGCAGGCTCGGGGATGATCCCGTAGCAGCGCCAATCCTTCTGCGGAGCCGAGTTTTCAGATGCGACGGCATCGGAAAGTATCTTCTTCACGCCCTCCGAATAGAAAGCCGGAGCTTCCGCAGAAAGCGGATATGGTGCCTTTATGTAGATGTGCATCTGCTCGGTCTCATACTCGTAGCCCTTGCGCACCTCATAAGCGTGCGCGGAAGGAAGATAGGAGTTCTGGCCGTTGGTATAGCCGGCGAAGAAGACGGTCCTGTCCGGGAAGGCTCCTCTGGCCTCCTGCTGATATTCGCAGAACGGCTCGCCGTCGGAGAAGAGGAAAAGTACGCCGTCAATGTCCACCACGTGGAGGCTGTAGCGCAGCCTGTCGGCCACGGGGCCGGCGGCGAAACGCTCGAGTATCTCACCCTCCCACCTTCTCACGTCGTCACCGAAAGTGGCGGAAACCGAAGATGACTTCCGGGAAAGAGAGTCGGCGTGCCTGCGGACGGCATCGGCGGTTATATGGGCTTTCTGATATGGAAGGTCCACGGTCTCATTCACTATGCGCAGCAGTCCCGAAGACTCCACCGGGGTGAATTCCACCTCGCGCAGCTCCTCCGCAAGAGTCCGGCCGCATTGCTCGGCGTGGGACGCATCACGCGGGCCTCTAACCGGATTCATATTTCCGGCTGCGCCCGTAAGGAAGACTACTTCTCCCCCGCCCCAGTACTCTTCGAGCGTCTTGGCGCAGATTCCCGGATAGTCGGAAGACAGGGCTCTGCTTCCCGGCCCCATACATACCGGATGGCAGGCTATATTGATGAAAGTGACCGGAGACTTCCCTTCAGGGGTGAAACGTGCGAGAAGCACGTCGCGGTCCACAGGGCCGTCCGCTTCGCACCTGTTCATATTTATCGAAGTCAGCCCCTTCGCGGTCTCAAGGGTGAACGGACGATATTCGTCCTCGGCCGTGATGGTCTTCACGGCATTCGAAATCACGCTCTCCATCATCCTGTGCTTCCACGCCCTGTTCGTTCCGCCCGTCAGGACGGAAGAGCCGCCGCTGCGCGGCGCCGAGTGAGTGTGGATATTGTGCATCAGTATGTTCTCCCTCGCGATACCCGAACGCTCCGCTATCATAGTGCGGATCGTGTCGGAAATCGACGGGGAAATCTCCATCAGGTCGTTCGAGATTATGCATATTTTCTGTCCCAGACCGTCTCTGATGGTGAGACAGTGAGTGTACAGATGCTGATGAATACCGTCGGAGAGCCCGTTTCTGGCGGCAAATCCCGCCAGCACCACGTGTTCATCCTCGGTAGTGGAGATGTCGGCGCTGTGATAATTCATCTCCAGGCGGTTTCCCGTACAGGAAACCGCCGTGAAGATGAGAAAACAAGACACAATGTTTATTAACCTCATATTTTCAGGTATCGATTAATATCCCGGATTCTGGACGATGGTGCCGCCGGCCTTGGTGATCTCGTTCGCCGGGATAGGCATCAGGTAGTTCGGCCACTCGCCGCCGACATTGTAGAAATGCTTCTGGGTAGGAGCTACGTTGAGACAGCAGTCTCCGAAGTCAACCCAATAGTCGTTGCCGAGCCAGCGGTATTTGATGCAGGAGCCGTCCACTTCGACCGCGCCCTGCGAATCTTCTGCCGCCTGTGCGAATATGTCCTTGCCGTTCGCCTCCACGTAAGTCGCCTTCTCAGTGGAGTTAGGCCAATAGTAGCAGTGCTTGGCGCGGCTGTCGTCGCGAGGCAGGGCTACACGGTAGAGCGTGTCGTTCTGCGCACCGTTGCGGAAGACCATAGTCCGCATACCCGCGATAGGTATGTTCTCATAGAACGGGGCGGTCTTCCAGCGGCGCACGTCGAAATAGCGGAAGGTCTCGAACGCGAGTTCGACTCTTCTCTCGTTGACCAGACGGTCCCAGAGGGCCTCGCCGCTCTCGGTAACATCCGGCATCTGCACGTCGGCTCTGGAGCGGATCTTATTTATGTATTCGCGGCAGAGGGCTTCGTTGCCTGTCATATATGCACATTCGGCATAGTTGAGATACATCTCGGCAAGTCTGAACCAAGGATAGAGCAGGGTGCCGTTCTCGGATTCGGAAATCGGGGAGGTAGGGATGTACCACTTCATAAGCTCCAGCCCCATAGTATTGGTGGCGTGCCACAGATGCTTGGCCTTGGCGGTGTAGGAAGGCTCCTTCTTGCCGACGGCGAAATCAGCCTCGGTAATATTGTCGTAATAGAGGGAAAGGTCGAGCACGTTGTCCTTGGTGCCCGAATTGTCGGTGTTCGGATAGTTGCAGAAAGGCTGTGCCACGCTCTTGTAGAAGCGAGGGTCGCGGCCCGCATACGGATGCTCCGGATCGAAACCGGAACCCGGCTCGAAGAATTTCTTGCCGTTGGCCATCTCGTAGTCTATGGCCATAGCCTGAGTAGGGTTGAACGCAGTCCAGCCGTTGAAATATACCACAGAATATAAAAGCTGGGCCTTGTTGCCCGCAGTGGTACCGAAATACTTGGCCCATATGAGTTCCGGAGAGTCGGTATTCTTCCATACTCCGTCATAGGTGTCATCGAGACGGTACGCACCGTCCACATCCGCACGGTCGATCATTAGCTTGGTGGCGTCGAGCGCCCTCTTCCATTTGTCGGCGCTGTAGGTTCCCCGGAAGATGCCTCCCTCCGGACGCTCCGGGTCATTGAAGAGCGGAGATGCGGCCACGAGAGTGAGGCGGCTGCGCAGGGCAAGCACGACATCCTTGTTCACGCGGCCCTTGACGGCTTTCTCCTTGGTCGGAAGAAGCTCGTAGGCCTTGTCGAGATCCTCGAGGATGAAATCCACGCAGTCGTCGAAATTGTTCCGCTCGGCATCGTAGGTGTCCGTAAGGTTATAGGCCTTGGTGATTATAGGGACTCCCGCATACCTCTGGATGAGGTTGAAGTAAGTCCAGGCGCGCAGGAAATACACCTCGCCCTTGAGGCGCGCGAGGTCGTCGGCGGAGATCTTCGTTCCCTTCTCGTCCACATAGTTCAGGAAGTAGTTCATCCTGTAGATGCGGTCGTAGGCGCGGTTCCAGATGTTGAGGATGGTCACGCGCGTACTGTGTGCGGGACCGCCCTCATTCTGATAGATGATGTTGTCCGGGGTCATCGTGCCGGAGGCGATGTATCTCGTGCTGGTGCCGCCGTAGCGGAAATAGCCCTCATCGGAGATACATCCTATATTGCCCTCCTGATACGGATCGGCAAGGACGGTGTAGATGGCGTTTATGTAGCTCTCGGCCAGAGCGGCGCTGTTGAACACCGCCTCCTCGGAAAGCTTGTCCAGAGGGGTCTTGTCCAGGAAATCGTCCTGACAGGACGCGGCGAGAACCAGTGCTGTCAATATTACTGCTATCTTTTTCATATCGTTGTTCATTAGAATGTCAGTTTAACTCCCATATTGTAGATCCTCATCTGAGGGTAGGTCTGATAGCCTTCATCGCTCGTCTCCGGGTCGATGGTCTTGAGGGAGTCGAAGGTCAGAAGGTTATATCCGGCGAGGTAGAAGCGCAGTCCCTTGACGTGCAGCTTGTCGAGCAGGATGTTATCCGGAATGGTGTAGCCGATCTCGACATTCTTCAGACGGAGGAAGGCCGCGTTGCGGTAGTAGAAGGAAACTCTGTTCACTCCGCCGTTGCTGACGTTGGAACCGATTCTCGGATAGTCCGAGTTGCTGTTCGTCAGAGTCCAGGCCTTTTCGGCGGCCTCCTTGGTGACATTGCCCGATACCGGGTCGGACATAGGCGAGTAGTAGTATCTGGCTCTTGCCTGTCCCTGGAAAAGTACCGAGAAATCGAAATTCTTCCACTGCCCGTCGAAATTGAGGCCATAGACAATCTCCGGCACTGAAGTGAGGTCACACCTCTTCCTGTCGTATGAAGTGATCTTCCCGTCACCGTCCAGATCCTCGAAGATGAAGTCGCCGAGAGTGGCTCCGGCCATCTGAGGATTACCGTCTAGGTCGGCCTGGGTCTTGTTTATGCCCTTCACCTGATAGTAGAGTTCAGCTCCCATCGGATGTCCGGTCAGGTTCATATATTCCCTGCCCTCGCCCCATGGGGTTTCGTCCATATATTTGATCCTGTTGCGCGCGAACATGAAGTTGCCGCTGACGTGGTAGTTGAATTCGCCGCTGCGGTCCTTGCCGTCGTGGTGGAGCTGGACTTCGAAACCCTTGTTCGTGACGATTCCGATGTTCTCGTCCGGAAGGCTGTTCACAAGTCCGGTATAGTAAGGGATGGAGGCGTTGCGGGTGCAGAGGATGTTCGACCTCTCTGTGCTGAAATACTCGACTTCCCAGGCGAAAAGGCCGTTGCGTATGCTTCCGTCGAGACCGAGGTTCCAGGTCTTGGCGACCTCCCAGGTGATGCCCGGATTAGGAACCGTGCCCGGAATGATGTAGTTCACGTCCTTGCCGTCGAAACGGAGCTTATAGGAGCTCAGGGAGGTGTAGCCGTAGGTGGTCATATACTGGAACGCGTCCACCTGGTCGTTACCCTGCTCGCCGTAGGAGGCGCGGAGCTTGAGATTCGTGAAAGCGGGGAACTTGTCCTTGAACCAGGACTCTTCCGAGATGCGCCATCCTGCGGACACTCCCGGGAAGAAGCCCCAGCGGTTTTCTTTCGGGAAGTTCTCCGAACCGTCGAAACGTCCGATGAACTGCAGGAGATAACGGCTCTTCCAGTCATATCCCAGACGGGTGAACCAGCTCCTGCGGGCAGTCTCGGTGGCGTAGCCGTTTATGCTGTAGTAGTCCTTGTCGGCGGAACCAGCGAAGAGTTCGTCGAGGATGTCCGAATCGAACTTGTTTATGCCCGCCCTGAAATAGTCCAGACGGTAGGAAGCCTGCTCGAAACCGGCGAGCGCCGTGACGTGATGGCCGTTGAAATCGCGGTCATAGTTCACATTGGCGTTGACGGTGATTTTTCCGCTGTTTGTCTGATACTCGTTCAGCGTCGGCGATGTCCAGTAGGAGGAAGTCCTCTCCTCATAAAGCTCCGTGACTTCATCGTAGGACCAGTAGGTCCAGTTCTTCTGCCAGTTCTTCTGGAACTTGCCGATTATGTCGTAGGCGAGGGTGCCGTTCACCGACAGTCCCTTCGTGACCAGGGTGCCGAGGTCCAGATTCAGGGTGAAGGAGGAGTTGAAGGTGTTTATGGTGGTCTTGTCGTAGCCGGTGAGGTCCTGGACCATCACCGCAGGATTGGAACCGCCGCGAAGATATCCGTTAGGATAATAAGCGGCTCCCGTAGGCTTCAGGCGGGTGGCGATGTAGAAGATTCCGTAACTGTCCGAAGGGAAGGCGGAGTAGTTCTTGTGCTGCTGGCGGGCATTCAGGTTCACGCCGAGCTTGAGGAAGTCGGTCACCTGGATGTCGAGATTCGTGCGGACATTGTACTGGTCGTAGTTAGTCGCGCTCTTCTTGTAGATACCGTCCTGATACTGGCCGTTGAACTCCACGAAGTAGGCTACCCTCTTCGCGCCTCCGCTTACACTCACACCATACTTATGCTGCTGCGAAACGGGCTTTATGATTTCACCGAACCAGTCGGTGTTCGGGTAGTTTATCA
The DNA here is from genome assembly GCA_963656985.1 of Bulleidia sp. GTDB lineage: Bacteria > Bacteroidota > Bacteroidia > Bacteroidales > UBA932 > Cryptobacteroides. Next base: position 6,649 of record CAVKLO010000046.1, read on the forward strand.
GATCGTCCCCGTCGCGGTAGTGCGCGAGCTGGGTTTCGTTATACATCGGAGATGCGCCCGTGATGGCGAGTTCATCGTTATAGGCATTCGTGTAAAGCACCGCGTCGGCCATCTGGACGAGGCGGGTCGGCTGCTGGAGGCCGAAGTCATAATTGAACGTGACGGTAGGCTCGTCGTTGAACTTTCCCCTCTTCGTGGTCACGAGGATGACGCCGTTCGCGCTTCGGGAACCATAGATGGCGCCGGACGCGTCCTTGAGGACATTCACGCTCTCGATTTCATCTCCGGAGAGGCGGCTGAACTCCTCGTTGCTTCTCGGGACGCCGTCTATGACGATAAGCGGGCTGTTGTCGCCGAGGGTGCTGCGGCCTCGGATGAACATAGTCGCGTCATCCTTTCCCGGCTCGCCCGTACGGTTGCTGACGATCACGCCGGAAAGACGTCCGGCCAGACCCTGCGAAAGGTTCACGCCGGAGTTCTTCACCAGATCGCGGCCGGAAGTCTGCGCGACCGAACCGGTCAGGGTAAGCTTGCTCTGGGTACCGTAGCCGATCACCACCGAGTCATCGAGCAGAGTGGTCTCCGACTCGAGTATGAAATCGATGACGGAACGTCCACCCACGGCCTGCTCCAGATCGGAGAAGCCGAGCAGGCTCGCCACGAGTACTCCGTCGGACGGAACCTTGAGAGTGTAACGGCCGTCGATGTCAGTCATAGCATTCGATGCAGTCGTGGAGGCTACACCTTTAATATAGACCACCGCGCCGATGAGAGGCTCGCCGTCGGAGCTTTTCACCACGCCGGAGACGGTGATGGTCTTGTCATCCTGCGGATATCCGGCGGCAAAAGCCGGGGCGGCCGCAGTCAAAGCGATGCCCATTGAAATGAGGGCTATCGTAAAGAAGTGTTTGGCATTTATTCCCATTATCGTGAGTTTTAATGTTATCCCTTTTATGACGCCGTCAGGGAATGGCTTTCCCGAAACAGCGTCCCGATGTGTCCGCATTCTCACGCGTCCGCCGACTTCGCCGGCGTGGGGTCCGCATAAGAGTCCGTTGCAAATGTAATAACAATATTTCGCTTCGCGCAAATATTTCTTCATTTTTTGTTGCGTTTTTATATATGTGTCAGTTTCGTTCATAATCGAAACGAAACTTTTTTGAATTATTTTTGGACGTAATGAGAAATATGCCTACCTTGTGCTACTTTTCGAAATTTACGTTCGAAAGTCACAACGAAATTTCCGGCAAGTGCGGAGCCTATAATATTTAAACGAATTAAGTTCTTACTGTTTAAGAAGAAGGATTATGGGAATGATCAGGGAGAGAAGACAGCTGATTCTCAATGAAATACTCGAACAGGGTTACGTAAAAGTTTCGATTCTCGCGGACAGATTCTCAGTTACGCAGACCACGATACGCAAAGATCTCAGCGCACTCGAGAAACAGGGGCATCTGCTCCGTTCCTACGGCAGCGCCGTGGCATCGTCCGCCCCGGTGAAAGACATCAGCCTGGGTAAGAAGAAAATGATAAACTACGACGCGAAAGTCCGCATAGCCCGCGCAGCAGCCTCCCTCGTGGAGGAAAACGACTCCCTTCTTCTGGCGTCCGGATCCACGATTGCGGTCTTCGCGGACAATCTGAAGCCCAAGGGCAGAATCAACGTCGTCACCACAGCCGTGAACATCTCCAGCCTTCTGGGCGAAAACGACAGCATCTCCGTGATGCAGGTCGGCGGAATGCTCTACAGCAATACCCTGTCAGTCTATGGCAGCGACGCCATCCAGACGGTACGCGGCATCTTCTGTTCCAAGCTGTTCTTCGGCATCGACGGGATGGGACTCTCGCACGGAGTGACCTGCGCGACCCGCGAGGAAGCCGAACTCACTCAGGAAATGATGCGCTCCTCTGCCCAGAAAATCGTCCTCTGCGATTCGAGCAAGCTCGGCAAGAGAGGCTTCGCGCACATCGCCGACATCTCCGACATAGACCTCATCATCACGGACAGCGGCTTCCCTGAAGAAAGCCGCGTCCAATTCGAAGCCGCCGGGGTGCGGATGCTTCTGGTCTGACATACCGCCTCCGATGCGGGAGTGAACACGCCCGATGAGCCGAAGGCCCCGAGGCAAAAAGACCGGAAAAGTACCCGAATATTGTTCAGATATTCCTATCTTTACGGAATGAAAGAAAACGAAGTGACCATCTATCCTCTCATCGATATGTCGGAGCTGAACCGTTGCCTGCTCTGCCACGATGCCCCCTGCACCAAGGCCTGCGTCAAGTCGCTGCCTGTAGGCGACATACTCAGGTCCATCTATTTCCGCAACGCTATGGGCGCTCTGGAAAAGGCCCGGGGCGAAAAATGCATCGGCTGCGACGCGCCGTGCGAGAAAGCCTGCGTACTCGGCAGGAAAAGCACGCCGGTGATGATAAAGAGCATAATGGGTTCGCTCTACACCGCCGCCAAGGATACCGTGGAATACGGCATCATCGGGGAGCGGGAGCTGGTCGACGCCTTCACTTCAGAAAAGGAGCCTGACATAAGCGCCGACATCAAGGGCGTGAAACTCGAAAGCCCGTTCCTCCTG
>CAVKLO010000047.1:0-8935 GCA_963656985.1 Bulleidia sp.
GGCGAGGGGGATTGCACGCAAGCTGCAGCCGCTTGTGGATGTGGGACTTGGCTATATCAAGCTCGGGCAGAGCTCATCCACTCTTTCGGGAGGCGAGAGTCAGAGAATCAAGCTTGCGTACTTCCTTTCGATGAACGAGGCGAAGCAGAAGATAATGTTCATTTTCGACGAACCGACCACGGGCCTGCATTTCTATGACGTCGAGAAACTGCTCAAGGCTTTCGACGCTCTGCTCGCCGGAGGGCATTCGCTGGTAGTCGTGGAGCACAATCTGGATGTCATACGCGCGGCGGACTGGGTGATAGACCTCGGTCCGGATGCGGGCGACCGGGGCGGAAGGCTCGTCTATGAGGGCACTCCGGAGGATATGAAAAACGCTGACACTATTACTGCTAAGTATTTATGGCTTTGAGGCACGCAGTGCCGACAGTAAGTGCTGATGTTGAACGTGTAAAACTTGAGTGGCAATGGATGTAGTTATCACTTATGTGGACGGGCTGGATCCTTTATGGCGGCGCTCGTATGAGACCTGTCTGGGAAAGGAGATGCTGGAGAAGCGTTACCGCGACTGGGGTACGCTGAAGTACCTGCTGCGCGGCATCGAGGAGTGTATGCCGTTCGTGGACAATGTGTTTCTGGTGGTGTCGGGCGTGAGTCAGGTGCCCTCCTGGGCTTCTGAGCAGCTGAAAGTGGTGCTGCACTCGGACATCATTCCCCCGGAGTTCCTGCCGGTTTTCAACAGCACGGCCATAGAGATGTTCCTGCACCGGATTCCGGGCCTTTCGGAGGAGTACATCTATTTCAACGACGATTTCTTCCCTCTGAACCATCTGTCGGCGGCTGACTTTTTCGAGAACGCAAAGATCAGGCTGAATTTCTCTCCCCACCGGCACGTCTCGAATCAGTATATGAGGCACGTGCGCAATTCCGACGCGCTCGCCCGCAAGGCGCTCGGGCTTCCCGCCGCGCCGACCTTCCTGCGCCCTCAGCACAGCTGCGCCCCGATGTTGAGGAGCGAGAGCGAGAGGGTTTATGCGGCCGTGGAGAAGGAGATTCTCTCGTCCGTCACCCGCACGCGCGAAGACCGCAACCTGAACCAGTACCTCTATCAGGATTATCTGTTCCACCGGGGCCTCACTCTTCCCAGACTGTTCCGCACGGGACATATTTCTCTCGCCCTGGGGCCTCTCTGCCGCATAAAGCGGCTTGTCCGCCACTCGAAGGTGAAGGTGATGTGCATAAACGACGTGCAGATGTCTTCCCGGCGCTACAACCGCTACCGCCGGGGCCTGCTGGAGGCCTTCGAGTCGAAGTTCCCCCGGCGCTCCCGTTTCGAGCGCGGCGAAGATTGAGCGGCGAGTCCGCCGATCCCGGCCGAAGTCACTATGGCGGTTCCCTCCGGCACTGCGGCGTTTCCGCCGATTCCGGTCGCCCACACTGAAGAGGCCCCGTCCGCACTGTAGGGATTTTCAGTCTATTATCACGAGAACGAGGAAGCCGTCGTTTACGGGAGGGCCGGCATCGATGCAGAACATCCCCATACCCGGCTTGAGCAGGTGAAGGACGACTCCGAGGCCGTCTTCCTCCAGTTCGTAAGTGTAGTAGCCTTCAGCCGTATCGTCTTCGAGGTCCTCTATGTCGAACTTCACCTCGGTGTCCTCGGGGTACACTTCCACCCATACCCGGAGAGAATCTCCCGCAGGCCGGCGGATATATTGGCCCGGATATAGCGTCATCCAGCCTTCGGTGATGTCCTCCGCGGGGATTTCCCCCTCCGGAGAGTCGCTGCCTTTCCGCGTCAGGGACAGATTCACGCAGTGGAGGACATTGCGTCCCAGACCGGCGCGTCCTCCCCGATATCCGAAATCCGGACGGTTTATGGCTATGGGATAATAGCTGGTGTCGCCCCCGATGTCGGCCTGCACCACAAGCCTTGTGAACGGCCTGCCCAGAGACTCCTCCGCCACATCGTTCGGATAGCAGAAGAAATCCGCATCCGCCCGGTAGGGCTTCAGTGCCGGGAAGTCCGGGATGTCGCGGTACAGAAGGGACTGTCCGGGAAGCGAGGCCATATCGCTCCCTACGAGTCCCCCGTAATTCAGCACGTCGCCGGGCGTGAAAAGGGAATCCCTGAACATCTGCGACGAAGCGCTGACATTTATGAGATAGGCGCAGATGTTTTTCATAGATTCGTTTTCATATTCCTTTCCCCTGAAATCATAAGAGATGCTCCCGAGCCTGACCGCCGACAGGAGCGGCTCCAGACGCATCGTGCCCAGACCGCTTCCGGCGGAAGCCCTCACGACGGCCGTCATCACGGGATGCTCAGCGGAATCATCCTGCAGACGCACCTCATAATCCGCCAGGGCGTCGAAACTCCCTACCCTGGAGATACTTGTCGAAGGAAGCGGAGCGTAGTTCGCTATGAAGGCGAATATCTTCGCGCCGTCGCCGGAAAGCAGACCGATCTCCCCGCTGAGTTCTTCGGAAGTGAATCTCTGCCAGGTGTCCAGCCGACGGAGGCTGTCGTCATCATAGATGAGAACGTCCAGAAAAGACAGGGACGCATCGCAAACGAGTCCTGTCCGGGTCAATGACGGCAAACCGGCAGCGGAATGCTCCCCCTCAAGCCTTGACCACAAAATACCGTGAGTATTCCGGCCGGATGCGTCATCTTCCGTTTCACGAGTGCAAGCTGACGGAAAAAGGACAGTCGCAATAACCAATAGCAAGCAAACATAGGCCGGAGCGGCCAGCGGCGGACGCCGCGAAAAGAGAAAAAATAATGAACTGTCCTTTTTCATCGTCCAAGTGTTCTGTTGCGACAAAGGTATGTCGCGCCCCGGGCAAATCCTCGCGGATTCAGGAAATCAAAGGGAGTTTTTTTACAGATTTTCAATCTCGGGACGATGTGGAGGAAAAATAACACGTCACTTAAGAATCGTATCTCGAAACAGATTCTTATTTTTGCATCCGTGTGACGGAAAACTCCCTCGTCCCCGATGAGAGAGACCTCCCTGAAGATGTTACAGATGAAAGTAATCAATAAAGTCCGCAAATGCCTGCTCAAGGCTCTGATGTCCCTTTTCGCCGCCCTTCCGCTGAAAGTCCACTACTGGAATGCGAAGGGTTTCGCCTGGCTCATCCGCAACGTGCTGCGCTACCGCCGCGATGATGTGATGATAAATCTCGCCCGTAGTTTTCCGGAGCTTAAGTATAAGGAACTCAAACAGATAAGCAGGCAGTTCTATCGGCATTTCGCGGACATTCTCGTGGAGGCCGTATGGTTCGGGGGCTGCAGTCCGGAAAGATTCCACAGGCAGCGCATAATGGAAATCGCGGACGTGGAGCCTTTCGCGCAGCTCTACGACAACTCGGCTTCCGTGATGCTGATGACCTCTCACTGCGGAAACTGGGAACTCCACGGGGGCTATATCCAGAGCAACTACACGGGCGGGCCGATGCCTATGCGCGAGGACAACTGCTGCGTGGTCTATAAGAAGCTCTCGAGCGCTGTCTGGAACGAGATTATGGGAGAAAACCGCTGCGCACCTCTGACGAAGAAAGGAAAGAAGAACTTCCACGGCTACATCGAGTCGAACGACATCATCCGCTATGTGCTTGAGCACCGTGGCGAGAAGAAGTTCTACCTGATAAACACCGACCAGAGTCCCTATTATAATGCCAAGACATTCAGCGTAGTGGATTTTATGAACCAGAAGACCGCCACGATGACGGCTTCGGCCGCTCTGGCCCGCAAATGCCATATGTCGGTGGCCTATCTCGGGATGAAGTCCGACCGCAGAGGGCACTACATCCTCGAGTGCCACCCGATCTGCACCGATGCCGCGCAGATGGATACGGACGAGATTATTAGGCGCTATTACGCCCTGCTCGAAGCGGACATCAAGGCTCAGCCGTTCAACTACCTCTGGACTCACCGCCGCTGGAAGAAGGAAATCCCCCGGGAGAAAGAAAACCCTCAGAAGAAAGAAAACCCTCAGAAGAAGGACATTCCTCAAGACAGGGAAATCTCTCCGGAGAAGGTCGAGTAAGCTTTCCGAAGCCTCCGCGCCTTTGCCCCTCCGTGCCGCTGCACCTGAGGCTTCTCCGCACCTCCGTGCTCTCACTCTTTCGCGGCACGCATCTTCGCGTATTTCAGCAATATGATTTTAGGCTCCGGGAAGGCGTCGAAGGAAATCTTCGCCTTGATGTCCGGAGCGCTTCCGCTCAGGTCCAGGATGAGTCCGGGACCGAAACGGTTGTGCTCGATCCGCTGGCCGATCCGGAATGAAGTCATAGGTTCCGGGGCGAATTGAAGGTCGAATTGCGGAGCTTCCGTCCTCACCGGCGCGGCGGGCCGGGAAAGGGGAGCGGACTGCCTGGAGAGGGGAGTGGCAGGCCTGGCCGTACCGGAGACAGTGCGCTTCTCATAGACGACCTTGCCCGACTCGCCGTAGCGGTAGCCGGCGTCCGCGCCTGTCCGGTCTGCATAGCTGGAGGAATCCGAGCCGCCATAGCGTGAGCCGCCGGTCTTGATGCCGCGGTCCCGGGAGTATGCGCCCTGAGCCGAAGCCCTACGGCCGAAACCGCTCCCGGAGCCGCTTCCGAAGCCGTTTCCGAAGCCGCCCCCGAAAGCGGAAGTCTTTTCCTCCGGAGCGAAAGGACGGTCGAGGCAGTCCCCGTCGATCTCTTTCATAAAACGGCTCACGGCGTTCGACTGATACTCTCCGTTACGCATACGCTCCTGCGCATACGACAGATACACAGCCTTTTCCGCTCGCGTGAGCGCCACATAGAAAAGCCTCCGCTCCTCTTCGATGTCCTGAGGCGCAGCGAGCATACCGCCGGAAGGGAAGAGATTCTCCTCCATCCCGACCACGAAGACGTAAGGGAATTCGAGACCCTTCGCCGAATGGACCGTCATCAGCGAAATCTTGTTCGAGGAATCATCGTCATCGCCCATATCTATGCTGCTGAGCAGGGAGATGTTCTCCAGAAAGCCGTCCAGACGCGGAAGCGGAAGGCTGCCGTGGTCGGGAGCCTGGCCTTCGTCCGGGAGTCCGGCCTCAAGCTCTGCCAGAGCGGTCGCATTCGAGTCTTCCACATACTGCAGCACGCTGTTCAGCAGCTCGTTTATGTTCTGCAGCCGCGAGGCTCCCTCGACCGAAGTGTCGGAAGAATAGAAGCGGTACAGCCCCGACTCGTCCGCTATGCGTTTCGCGAGCGTGTAGGCATCCTCAGTCTGCACCAGCTGCGACCACGCCTGCACCTTCCGGCAGAAATCGTTCAGCGCGGCGGCGCTCGACTTTCTCCATCCGTCCGCGCCTTCACTGAGCGAGAGCGCGGCTTCGGAGAGGGATTGGCCGCGTGAAGCGGCCAATTCGGACAGCCTTCCCATACTCGTCTCGCCGATCCCCCGGGCGGGGACTTTCACGGCACGCTTGAACGACTCACCGTCGCGAGGGTTCGCGACAAGCTTGAAATAGGACATAAGGTCTTTCACCTCAGCGCGTTCGAAGAATGAATGGCCGGAGTAGATGACGTAGGGGAGATTTCTCTTGCGCAGGACTTCCTCGATGGCGCGCGACTGGGCGTTCGTCCTGTAGAGGACTGCGAAGTCGCAGTAGCGGGCCTTGTCGCTCTGCATACGGTCCACGATGGCCGAGGCCACGCGCACCGCCTCCGCCTGTTCGTTCCAGGCGGACAGCACCCTTATCTTCTCGCCTCCGGGAGCGGTCGAGCGGCACTCTTTCGGGATGCGCCCCTGGTTTCTGGCTATCAGTGAGTTGGATGCCTGGACGATGACGGATGTGGAGCGGTAGTTGTCCTCCAGACGGAAGGTCCTGCACTGCGGGAAGTCCTTCCGGAAGTTCAGGATGTTCTCTATGCGCGCGCCCCGGAACGCGTAGATGGACTGCGAGTCGTCGCCCACCACGCAGAGATTCTGATGGAACTGGCTCAGCTTCTTTATTATCAGGTACTGGGCGTAGTTCGTGTCCTGATACTCGTCCACCATTATGTATCTGAACCGCTGCGCTATGGCTTCCGTCACGTCGGGGCAGTCGCGCAGCAGGATGTTCATATTCAGCAGGATATCGTCGTAATCCATCACCCCGGACTCGCGGCATTTCTTCCGGTACAGCGAGTAGACGTCGCAGATACGCGGCTTGCGGGCGTGGGTGTCGCTCGTCAGGATGCTCCGGCGGCTGCGGTAGGCTTCGGGCGTGATGAGGTTGTTCTTCGCGATGGAGATGCGGGAGAGTACCTCCTTGGGCTTGTAAACTTTCTCGTCGAGACCGAGTTCCTTCACGCAGACCTTTATGGCGCTCTGCGAATCGGAAGTGTCGTAAATGGTGAATGTGGACGGATAGCCCAGACGGTCCGCGAACTCGCGCAGGAAACGTATGAACACCGAATGGAAGGTACCCATACATATTTTCCACGAGGCGGCGCCGCCCACCATCGCCGCGATGCGCTCCTTCATCTCGCCCGCCGCCTTCCTGGTGAAGGTGAGAGCCATTATCTGCCCCGGGGGGCAACCCTGATTTATGATGTAGGCCGTTCTGCTGGTCAGAACCCTTGTTTTTCCGGAACCCGCGCCGGCCACGATGAGGACCGGACCGTCAATGCACTCTACCGCTTTTCGCTGCTCCTCACTCAACCCCTCTAAAATATAAGTACGTTTGTTATCCATAACGCTGCGAAAATACTGAAAAAATGCCTAACTTCGCGGCGCAATTTTGAAATTATTTTTATTCAAACTGTTTAATAATGTCAAACAACATCGATTTGAAAAAGGGTCTGGACCTCCCGATCAGCGGGAAAGCGGACCTCGAAACCAGAGAAACGATTGTTCCGGACGTTATCGCCATCCAGCCTTCCGACTTCAAGGGCCTGAATGCCAGGCTTTTGGTTAAGGAAGGCGATCGTGTATTGGCCGGTTCCCCGGTTCTGGCGGACAAGAAGGCCACTGACATTCTCGTCACAGCACCGGTGAGCGGAACTGTGGAGCGGATAGTCAGAGGCGACAAGAGGAAGTTGCTTGCAGTACTCATCAAGGCGGATAAGAATCCGGAGTATCTGGACTTCGGCGCCAAGGATCCCAAGACCCTGCAGGCCGCCGATGTAAAGGAAGCCCTCCTCAAGAGCGGTCTGTGGGCCGGAATAGTCCGCAGGCCTTACGGCATTCTCGCCGACCCCGCAGTGAGTCCGAAGGCGATTTTCGTTTCGGCATTCAGCACGGCCCCTCTCGCCGCCGATACGGAGTACACGCTAGGGAACGAAATCGAGGCGCTTCAGGCGGGCATCGACGCTCTGCTCAGGATTTCCAAGGTGTATGTCGGAATCCGCAGCTCCGAATCCCGCTTCGCCGCCCTCAAGGGCACTGGGACCTACGTATTCAGCGGTCCTCACCCGGCCGGTAACGTGGGTGTGCAGATCGGCCACATATCCCCGATCCGCAAGGAGGAGACCGTGTGGACCGTATCGATGCCTGTGCTCGCCGCCATCGGCAGACTCTTTCTGGACGGCCGCTGCGATCTGCACAGAAAAGTGGCCATCGCAGGCCCCGCGGCCCTGAAGCCGGCTTACATCGAGACTCTCCCGGGTATGCCTATGAAGGCCCTCTCCAAGTTCTACGGCGCTTCCGCCGAGGGACTCCGCATCATTTCCGGCGACGTCCTCAGCGGCGCGAATGCCGGTGCGGACGGCTATCTGGGCTTCTTCGACAGCACGGTGACCATTCTCAGGGAAGGTACTGAAAGGGAACTCCTGGGCTGGGCCAAGCCGCTTCGCACAAGCCGTTACAGCTGCGACCGTTCCTATTTCAACTGGTGCCTCGGCTGGCTCAAGCCGTCCCGCAAGTATGATATGGACACGAACCTCCACGGCGGCCCGCGCGCATTCGTGATGTCGGACGCCTACTACGCCAAGGTTCTTCCTATGGACATCTATCCTCTCTACCTCATAAAGGCCTGTCTGGCCGGCGACATAGACAAGATGGAGAAGTTCGGCATCTATGAGGTTCTTCCCGAGGATCTCGCGCTCTGCGAGTACATCGACCCGTCGAAGAGCTACATACAGGATATTATACAGAACGGCATCGACCTGATGCTTAAAGAAATGGCTTGAAAGTATGAATAAGGTATTCGAAAAAGGCGGCAAACTTTACTGGCTGCATTCTACTGTAGACGCTTTTGAGACATTCCTTCACGTTCCGGGGACAGTCACCGCGAAGGGCTGCCACGTCAGGGACGCGGTCGATCTCAAGCGCATAATGATCATCGCCGTGCTCGCGGCGGTTCCGGCAGCCCTCTTCGGTATGTGGAACGTCGGCTATCAGCACGCTCTCGCCACCGGAACCGATGCCAACGTATGGCAGGCGTTCTGGTTCGGCTTCCTCAAGGTCCTCCCTCTCTTCGTGGTATCCTACGCCGTGGGACTGGCCATCGAGTTCGCCTCAGCCCAGATCAGGGGCGAGGAAGTGAACGAGGGGTATCTCGTCTCGGGTTTCTTCATTCCGCTCATCGTCCCTGTGGACATCCCTCTCTGGATGCTCGCTGTAGCAGTGGCTTTCGCCGTAATCTTCGGCAAGGAAGTCTTCGGAGGCACGGGAATGAACATCTGGAACCCGGCCCTGCTCACCAGAGCGTTCCTCTTCTTCTCCTATCCTAACGATATGTCCGGTTCTCAGACCTGGATTGCCCTGCGCAAGGGCGAGACCCTCGTGGACGGGGCTACGGGCGCGACTCCTCTGTCATTCGTGGCGGACGGCGGTATGGATGCACTTCAGAACGCGGGCGTGCAGTATGGCACCGGCTTCTGGGATATGTTCATAGGAGCCATTCCGGGTTCGGTAGGCGAGACTTCCGTCATAGCCATCCTCATCGGAGCGTTCATCCTCATCTGGACTAACGTGGCCAGCTGGAAGATT
>CAVKLO010000048.1:0-4032 GCA_963656985.1 Bulleidia sp.
CCGTGGAACAGAGTGTGGTCGAGAGCCTCCTCTCGGAGTTTTGCCGCTTTTATGTAAACGCTTAAATTAGAGACGATTTCCTTCTGGCCTGTGAAATCTTCGAGTTCCTGCGGCCTGATTATTCCGTCCAATTCCTTATCTTTGCTTCCGCTTGTGCTGCGGGGATCGAATTCGGTCATATCGCTGTCGTGCATTTCGGATACAAATATAAGTTTTTATTTAAATAGTTTGATTATTCTTATACGGCTGTGGAAATGTTAATAACGCAGTAAACAATTTGATTTATAAGGAATTATATTCAGGTAAAAGTGTTAAGAACCTTGTTGGCTGATTTTGGAGAGAATGTGTAAAAGAATCCGCGCCTTTTTATTCACTTTTTTTATGCCGGGTTATCAACAGATTTATTAACAGTTTTCCACAGTTTTTTGAGACAAAATGTTGATAAGTTCATCTTCCTGCGAAAAACTTAAGACGAGACTGAAAACTCGCGGGGATATTTACTGTACAGGCCTCTATCTGTCCGCCAGATGGATGGTTCTCTCGCAGGCCGTAAGCGGGGGAGTCCAGTTCATAATACTTCCGGACAAGGATAATGCCGAGTACTGCGCCGCCGACCTTTATAATCTGCTGGAGGGGGACGTGGTATTCTTCCTTCCGTCTTCCGGGAAGGGGATAGAGAGAAGCAACTACAAGTCCTCCCTCGGAGTTCAGCGCACAGCAGCCATAGAGAAACTCATATCCTCCGGTGACTCTTCTTCGCTTCTGGTGATAGTCACCTATCCGGAAGCCCTAGAGGAGGGGATACCTTCCAGAGAGAAGATAGCCTCATCCATCCTTACCGTACGCAAAGGGGATGAAATATCCTACGACAACATTCTCGAAACTTTAGGCTCAAGGGGCTTCGAGAAAGTGGACTTCGTTTCCGCCCCGGGGCAGTTCGCTCTGCGCGGCTCCGTAGTGGACATATTCTCATACTCTTCCAGCGACCCCTACCGCCTTTCGCTCTGGGGAGACGAAGTGGAGGAAATACATTCGTTCGACTGCAATACCCAGCTTTCCAAGGAAACTCTCGATAAGGCAGAGATAGTATCCTCTACGGTTTCTGAAGGGGAATCAGAAATACCCATAGCCTCGATTCTTCCTCAGGACGCGAATATATGGCTGGATTCTTCCGATATGTATTCGCACAAGGATTTCTTCAGGGACTATTCGGCTTTCCGCAGGATTTTCCTCGAAATGCCCATATCCTCCCCTGTAGAGAATCCCGTCAAGTTCAGCATTTCCCCTCAGCCTGTGTTCAACAAGAACTTCGAGCTGCTCTCCATAGATATCCGCGCGAAAATCGAGCAGGGCTTCAAACTGCGCATCTACGGTGAGAAGAAATCGCAGATGGAAAGGCTTAAATCCATTCTGTCCCAGAACGCTTCGCTGATGCCCGAGTTTATCGTAGGCAAAAACCTCCACAGCGGATTCATAGACTCGGAGGATAAAGTCTGCTGCTACACCGACCACGAAATCTTCGACCGCTTCCACCGCGTCAGCATAAGGCGGAGCGTGGACAAAAGCGAACAGTTGACATTGAACGAGCTCAGCTCGTTCAATGTGGGAGATTACATCGTGCATATCGACCACGGTGTGGGAGTGTTCGGAGGTCTGGTGCGTATGCGTGACGATCACGACAGGGTGCGCGAAGTGGTGAAACTCATCTACAAGGACAACGATATAGTTTTCGTCAGCGTACACGCGTTGAACAAGATTTCGCGCTTCCGCTCGAAGGACGGAGAAGCTCCGCGCATAAACAAACTCGGCTCGAAGACGTGGTCGAATCTGAAAAGCAGCGCCAAGTCGAAGGTGAAGGATATGGCGAAGGATCTGATTCAGCTCTACGCCAGACGGAAAGCTTCGAAAGGTTTCGCCTTCTCGGCCGACACCTATCTTCAGGAAGAACTCGAATCTTCATTTATGTTCGAAGATACTCCTGACCAGGAAGCGGCTACCCGAGCGGTGAAAGCCGATATGGAGGACATCTGTCCGATGGACCGCCTCGTGTGCGGTGATGTGGGTTTCGGAAAGACTGAAATCGCGATACGCGCCGCCTTCAAGGCCGTTACGGACGGAAAGCAGGTGGCGGTTCTCGTACCTACCACCATACTCGCTCTACAGCATTACAACACTTTCTCCTCCCGACTGAAAGACTTCCCCTGCTCCGTAGAGTACGTCAGCAGGCTGAGAAGTGCGAAAGATCTGAAACAGATACGGGAAAATCTCGCTTCGGGAAAGACGGATATAGTGATAGGTACGCATAAAATCCTCAGCAACGGATTCGAATTCAAGGATTTGGGGCTGCTCATAATAGACGAGGAGCAGAAGTTCGGAGTGGCGGCGAAAGAGCGTCTGAGACAGATGAAGCTGTCCGTGGACACCCTCACCCTTACTGCTACCCCTATCCCCCGCACCCTTCAGTTTTCGCTTCTCGGCGCACGGGACCTTTCCATAATAAACACCCCTCCTCCGAACAGGATTCCGGTGCAGACGGAGATTATACTTTTCGACGAAAAAGAAGTGAAAAGCATAATCAATTATGAACTGAACAGGGGAGGACAGGTGTTCTTCCTGCATAACAGGGTCGAAGAACTCCAGTCCATCCACGACATACTGCACCGTCTCGTTCCGGACTCCCGGATATGCATCACCCACGGGAAGATGGAAGGGAGAGTGCTGGAAAAGAGAATGCTCGAATTCATCGGGGGAGACTACGACATTCTTCTCACCACCACCATCATAGAGAACGGTCTGGACATTCCGAATGCGAATACTATCATAATAAACCAGGCTCAGAACATAGGTCTGAGCGACCTGCATCAGCTACGCGGAAGAGTGGGACGCTCGAACAGGAAGGCCTTCTGCTATCTCATAGTGCCGCCTCTGGTTTCCATCACGGACGACGCCCGCCGCAGACTCAAGGCCATAGAGGAATTCTCCGACCTGGGGAGCGGTTTCAACATAGCTATGCAGGATCTGGACATCAGGGGCGCAGGCAATCTTCTGGGCGCTGAACAAAGCGGCTTCATTATGGATATGGGATATGAAACCTATCAGAAAATCATATCCGAGGCTCTCGAAGAACTGGGAGTGGAGGCCGGATTCAGCAATGCAGCGACCAGAAATTCACTTGTGAACGAATGCTCCATAGAAACAGACCGTCCGGCTATGATTCCGGACGGCTATCTGGACGTGCAGGCTGAAAAGATACGTATCTACAAACAGCTGGACTCTATGGTGAACGACAAGGAGATAGACCGGTTCTACAAGCAGCTGGAAGACCGTTTCGGAAAGGTTCCCGCGGAGCTTGACAATCTGTTCTGCGTAGTTCGTCTGCGGAATCTGGGAGCTTCGCTGGGATTCGAAAAGATCATTTTCAAGAACTCCCTCTTCATACTCTTCTTCACAAGCCGGGCGGTTTACTATAAATCGGATACCTTCACCCGCATCCTGGCCCGGCTCGCGGATGTCCCGATATTCGAAATGAAGCAGACGGACAAGCTGAAGATAGTCGCGAGGGGAGTGGAAAGTCTCGGTTCAGCCCTCGAACTGTTGAGAAAATTGAGATAATTTCATATATTTGCCTCCCTTTGTGTTTTTAGACTTGACAGATGGCAAATCTGCTTATCGAAATAGGAAATACGGCTCTGAAGGGCGCATACGCCGATGCATTGACTCTGGGCAGGACATTCCGTTATCAGGGCGAGAATAAGATGGAGTACATCCTTTCCCTTACGGAAAAGGAGAAGCCCGGCGTTCTCTGCATATCCTCTGTGTATGAAATATCCTCATACGAGGAGTCGCTTCTGCGTAAGGCTTGTGTGCAGCTCATTCTGCTGGATCCGTCGCGTTCCCGCGATTTCCTTTCGGGGAGAGGTCTTCCGGACTATCTGACCTGCGACCGCGCAGCCGGGATAATCGCGGCCAGGCATCTGTTCCCGGGAAAGGGATGCACCATCATAGATTTCGGGACTACTCTGACTGTGGATT
>CAVKLO010000048.1:4081-8915 GCA_963656985.1 Bulleidia sp.
GGACCACCCTGACGGTGGATTTCCTGTCCTCTTCGGGGGATTATGCCGGCGGAAACATCTCGCTCGGATGCAGGACCAGATTCAAGGCGCTGAACAGGTATTCCAAGGCTCTTCCTCTTGTGGACATCCCCTCTGAGATATCTTCCAAGGGACATTCCGAGGTTTCGTCCATAGAGAGCGGAATCATTTCAGGCATAATGTTTGAAATACAGGGCTATATCGATTCGAACACGGAGAATGTCACCATATTTACAGGTGGTGACGCTATTTATTTTGCAAAGAAAATGAAAAATCCCATCTTTGTGGTTTGTAATCTTGTAATGATGGGATTAGCTATTTTAACGGACGATTATGTCAGGAAAAACATTGGGTAGGTTACTCTTCTCTGCGGCCGCGATTCTGCTCGCGGAGTTTGCCGTATTTGCGCAGTCGGGCGCATACAGCGGCTATACTCCGTATTCCATCTTCGGCATAGGGGAGCTGGGCAGTCAAGGCTCCGCGTATAACAGAAGTATGGGCGGAGTCGGAATAGCCGGCCGGAACAGACGCTATCTGAACTATATGAATCCCGCTGCGGTGACAGCCAGAGACACTCTCTCCTTTATGGCCGATATGTCCCTGCAGCAGAATAACAAGGTTTTCCACCAGAACGGAATCCGTTCGGTGAACAATACTTTCAACGTAAACGACCTTGCCCTTTCTTTCCCCGTCTATAAGACCGTGGCTATGATGGTGGGGCTTGCCCCTTACAGTTCCACGGGCTATGCCTACACCTCCGAAGTGGAGTCCACGGATGTGCTCAGCAAGGCGGGCAGCACCAGCTATGTCGCTCAGGGGCAGGGAAGCATATACAAGCTCTTCGTCTCGGCGGGCGTGATGTTCTGGGACCGTCTCAGCATCGGCGTGGAGGGAATACAGTACTTCGGAAACATAGACAAGGCGAACACCCTGACATTCGGCAATTCCGCATACAGCAACATTTCGAGCGGCAGCAAACTCATCCTGCGTTCCACTTCCGCCAAATTCGGTCTTCAGTACGAGCAGCCGGTGGGAACGGGGTCCTCGATAGTCGTGGGAGCGACCTGCTCGCTCAAGTCCAAAATCAGAGGATTCGCCACGAATTATGAGATTTCCGCCGGAGCTTCACAGAATGACACTCTCCGTTATGTCACGGATACGCTGAAGTATGCTTCTCAAAGAGTGAGCATCCCTACGGAATGGGGAGTCGGCATATCCTATAACCACAGGAACAAATGGAGAGTCGAAATGGACTACACCCGTTCCGACTGGACCGGGTCGGGGATGTCCGAAGCCGAGGGTTTCGCAGTTTCCGGAACTTCCAGAATCACGGCCACCAACTCCGAATCTCTTCGTGCCGGTTTCGAGATAGTTCCTAACCGGAACGATGTACGCTACTTCTACAAACGCTGCGCATACAGGGTGGGTGCTTATTACGACAAGTCCTACTATCTGATGGACGGGAATCAAGTGAAAGCCTATGGAATCACGTTCGGAGGCACGGTTCCGGTGTTCAGATACTATAACGGCATAAGTTTCGCCGTGGACTTCGGACAGAGGGCTTCCACTGCCGGGAATATGATTCGGGAACGCTTCATAAACTTCTCCGTAGGTTTCAACATCTTCGACTACTGGTTCCAGAAGGCCAGATATAATTGACAATCCGTAAAAAAGTAAAATTACACCATAATGAAAAAATTAAGTTTAGTTATCGCCGCGATGGTGGCCCTCTTCCTGTCGGGATCGAACGCTTCCGCCCAGGGAAAATACGGTGCGGACAGTGCCGAATGCATCAAATATCTTTCTTACTACAAGGAATATTTCAAGCAGAAGAATTACGACGAGTCACTTCCGAGCTGGAGAAAAGCATATCAGATCTGCCCGCCGACCGCGAGCCAGAACCTGCTCATCGACGGTACCACCCTTCTCAGGAGGCTTGTCACCAAGAACGCGAAGAACGCCGAGTATAAGGCGGCCCTTCTGGACTCCCTTCTCGCCATCCACGATATCAGAGCGCAGTATTATCCTAAATATAAGATTACATCCCTGAATAACAAGGCGGTGGACGTTTCCAACTACCTCAAGGATGATTCCGCCCGCGCATTCGAAATTTATTCTTCCGTTATAAAGGAGAACGGAAAGGAAACCAAGCCTACCGTCTATATTTTCGCCTTCAACTCCGCGCTCGAACTTTATCAGGGCGGCAAGATGAACGCCGGTGACCTCATCGGTCTGTATGAGGATTATATGGAGCTTATCGAGGGTACCAAGCCTGCGAAGGAAAGCGACAAAGAGCAGCTTGCAAGCGTCAAGACCGACCTCGAGAGCCTCTTCATCTCCAGCAAGGTGGCTTCCTGCTCCGACCTCATCGCCCTCTTCACCCCGAGATACGAGGCGAATCCTGCGGACAATGCGCTCGTGAGCAACATCGTCAAGATAATGAGCATAACCGAGGACTGTACGGACAATGAACTCTATCTGAAGGCCGTAACCTCTATGCATAATAATAACCCTTCCTACAACTCCGCTTATTTCCTCTACAGGGTGAACGCGTCCCGCGGTCTGAAGGATGACGCCGTCAAGTATCTCGAAGAGGCCATCACTTATCCGGACTGCGAAGAGACTCAGAAGGGCGAGTATAATTATGAGCTTGCCACATACTGCTTCAAGAACGGTATGCCGGCCAAGGCATTTGCCGCCGCGCAGCTCGCAGCGACCCAGAATACCGAGTATACAGGCAAGGCTTACTTCCTCATCGCCAACATCTGGGGTTCCACAGTCTGCGGCGGAGACGAAATCGCAAGGCGCTCTCCTTATTGGGTGGCGGTAGATTATCTCCAGAAGGCGAAGAACGCGGATCCTTCCCTCGCCGAGGAGGCATCCAAACTCATCAGCACCTATGCCGCATACTATCCGCAGACGGCTGATGCCTTTATGTACGATGTTACGGACGGTCAGTCATACACCGTATCCTGCGGCGGAATGAGGGCCACCACAGTCGTCAGAACCCAGAAATAGAATACTTTGTCCGGAATACGGCATACGTTCGGGATGATGGCAACCACCCTCGTGGTTGCTATCATCGTCTTTTCGTGCCGGGATAAATTGGGCGAAGCCCAGAAACTGGATCTGGAGACCACTCCTGTCCAGGTGGTGGACAGTATGCTTGCCATCCAGAGTACGAACGGGGTGGTGCAGATGCGTATGGAGGCTCCGAAGATGGAGCGTTACGACACTGATTCCACATCCTACGAGTCTTTTCCCGACGGGCTGTCGGTCTATGCATATACGTCGGAGGGTCTGCTGGAGACGACCATCTTCTCGGACAACGCGATGCACGTCAAGTATAAGCGCGGAGACAAGGAGACCTGGGAGGCTTTCGGCAATGTGGTCATCCAGAATGTCATAAAGCAGCAGACTATGGAAACGGACACGCTGTATTGGGACCGTGCGAACAAGGAAATCTATACTGACTGCTATGTCAGGATGTATTCGGCGGACGGTTTCAGCCAGGGTTTCGGAATGCGCTCGGACGAGCGTGCGAGCAATGCGATTCTGCATCGTCCGTTCAATAATTTTATGGTGGTGGTGCGGGACACTACGGCCGTTGTGGTTGATTCTGTTAATTTTATCGGGCCTTTTCCGAAAAAATAGTTTCGCATTTGTCAGAAAATCACTATCTTCGCAGCCCTATTGGAATGTTTTGTTCCGCTGAAGCGGAAAAGAGTTGTAAGTAATTAAAAATGAGATAATAAAATGGCGGTTCTTCAAAAACTACGCACGAAGTTCGGTCTGGCGATTTCCATTCTGGTCGCTCTGGGCCTGCTTTCGTTCATTATCGATCCGACCCAGGTGGAGTCGGCCTTGAATTCGATGTCTTCAAAGTATGATGTAGGAGAAGTGAACGGTAAATCCATATCCTACACCGATTTCCAGGAAGAGGTAGAAAAATATACGACGATAAGCGAGATGCTTACAGGCTCTTCAGCAAGCTCCTCGGCTCAGCAGCAGCAGATCCGGAACGCTGCATGGCAGGGTCTCGTGGACAAGTACCTTGTCGTGAAGAACGCCAAGGCGGCGGGCCTCAGAGTAGGCGAGGCCGAGATGGTGGAGCTCACCACCGGTGACAACATCTCTCCTGTCATCCTACAGAGCGGTGTGTTCTCCGACCAGAACGGCAATTTCAACCCGGAGAACGTGGTGACATTCGTCCAGAATGTCTCCTCAGACGAGACGGGCCGTCTCAAGATGTACTGGGACTATCTCCAGAATACTGTGTATAACCAGCAGTTCTACCAGAAGTACGGGGCTCTCTTCACTTACAGCAACGCTGACAACGCCCTCACCCTCGCCAAGGATGTAGAGGAGAACAATAATACCACGGACGTGGAATTCGTGATGATTCCTCACTCTTATGCCGTAGATTCCACCATCGTGGTTTCCGACAGCGAAATCAAGAGCTATTACAATACCCATAAGAAATTCTTCCGTCAGACGGCCAGCCGCGACATAGAGTATGTGGTATTCGAGGTGGTGCCTTCCCAGGACGACATAAACGAAGCGAGCAACAGAGTCACCGAAGTTTACGATGATTTCTGCACTACGGACAATATGAAGAGTTTCCTCCTGAAGAATTCGGACCGTTCCCTCTCCACCTACTGGTTCAAGGCGGGTGAGCTGAACACCATTTCGACGGATGTGAACGACTACGCTTTCGGTGCCGACACAAAGAACGCTTCTCCTATCTTCCGCTCCGGCAACACTTTCTATGCAGCCAGAGTTATGGATAGCTCAATGCTTCCGGATTCCGTATATG
>CAVKLO010000049.1:0-8803 GCA_963656985.1 Bulleidia sp.
CACCCGTGACACTTTCCACTCCCCCGGTTCCGGCCTGATTCCGTCCACGGAAGCGGCGAAACGCAGGAATCCCGACTCCACGTCAGCCTCCTTGAGGAAGCTCTGGAGACTGTCATAATCATCTATGGCGGAAAGCTTAGCCTTATGCTTGTCGAAGAAGGCGGAAGCGAAGCGCATAGGAGTAGCCTTGCGGTTGCAGGCGATATAGAAATCCGTCGCACGGGTCGTGTCCATAGGCACGAACACATCCGGGATTATGCCGCCGCCCCCATAGACCGTGCGGCCGCCGGCGGTCAGGAAAACCTCGTCCCTGTTCACCTTAATGCTGTCCGCGTCAGTGAGTTCCCCGTCAGTATAGCGCTTGTAGATGTCGTACTCGTAATCCTCAGCGTAAGGTTTCTGTATGCAGCGGCCGGAAGGCGTGTAATAGCGGGCCACGGTGATTCTCAGGCCGGAGCCGTCGGTGAAGAACACCGGACTCTGCACCAGACCCTTTCCGAAAGAGCGGCGTCCCACTATGACTCCTCGGTCGTTGTCCTGGATAGCACCCGCGAAAATCTCGCTCGACGATGCGGAGGCCTCGTTTATCAGCACGCTCACCCCCACATTCTGCAGGAGACCTTTCCCGCTGGCCCTGAACTCTTCGCGAGGAGAATGCAGGCCCTCCATATACACTATCATATCTCCCTTCCGGAGAAACATATCCGCAAGAGATAGAGCCTGGTCGAAGTAGCCGCCGGAGTTGTCGCGCAGGTCGAACACCAGATGCTTCATCCCTCTTTCGAGCAGTGCGGCGGCCGCCGCAACGAACTCGGAGTAAGTGGTCCTCGAGAACTTGGCGAGGCGGATATAGCCCGTCGTGTCATTCACCATAAACGAAGCGTCCACGCTGTGTACCGGAATCTTGCCCCGGGTGATGAGGAAAGGAATCCGCTCTCCGTCACGGAGAACCTCTATCTCCACCTGCGAACCCGAAGGACCCTTCATCCTCCTGACCATACTGTCCTGCGGGAACTTCACCCCGGCTATGGTCTTGCCGCCGACTTCGATGATCCTGTCGCCGGCCTGAAGCCCGATGCGTTCCGAAGGTCCGCCGGGAATCACTTCTATCACCACGGCGGTGTCGTTCGGGACATTGAACTGAATCCCGATTCCGTCGAAATTGCCCGCAAGCTCGCTTTCGGAAGCTTCGAGCGTCTCGGGCGGCAGATAGACCGTATGCGGGTCGAGCGAGCGCAGCGCGGCGACGATCGCAGCCTCGGAAACTTTCTCGAAATCCACGGTGTCCACATAGGTGTCCGTCACCTTCTGCAGCACGAGGTTCAGCTTGCGCCAGTCCCTGTACTCCGACTTCAGACGGGCGCTGCGCTCTTCCATTTTATCATAAGTGGCTACCGCCAATGCGCCTATCAGCACACCTAGCAGGGCGATCCACAGCGATGAGATTCTTCTTTCAGACATAGCTAATCCACTTTTTCGACTTCTATGCCGGCCCTGCGGAGAAGGTCCACACCGTCGGTCAGACGATATTCGTCACGATACACCACCCGCTTTATGCCGGCCTGAATGATGAGCTTGGAGCATTCGATGCACGGGGAGGCCGTCACATAGAGTGTCGCCCCCTCGCTGCTGTTTCCGGACTTGGCTACTTTGCTTATCGCATTCGCTTCGGCGTGAAGCACATACGGTTTCGTGGCCCCCGTCTCGTCTTCACAGACGTTCTCGAAGCCCGAAGGGGTGCCGTTATAGCCGTCGGATATGATCATATTATCCTTGACGATCAGCGCACCCACCCGGCGGCGCTTGCAGTAGCTGTTCTTGGCCCAGATGGCGGCCATCTCGAGATACCTGTCATCGAACTTCCTCATAATTATTTCCTCTGATACAAATAGCGTTTTATACTTCTCTTCGGCGTCCTTTCGAAATCCTCCGGCATAAGTTCTATCTTGCGTATCTTCGCATAGTTAGGCACTTCGGCGTTTATCTCCGGAAGATAGCCCTCGATACGCGCGGTAAGCTGTTCGCCCTGTATTCCGTCCAGCTCGGCCTGATGATAGTCGGGATAGATGAGAGCCGTCAGGCCGCCGTCATCCTCGATGACCAGAGAATCCACCACATAGCTGAAATTGTTTATGACAGCCTCAAGCTCCTCCGGATAGATGTTCTGTCCGGAAGGGCCGAGAATCATACACTTGGAGCGCCCGCGGAGGAAGAGATACCCGTCGGAGTCGATGACTCCCATATCTCCGGTCTTGAACCATCCGTCCTCCGTAAAAGCCTCCGCCGTAGCCTCTTCATTCTTATAGTACCCGATGAAGACATTGTCTCCCCTGACCTGGATCTCGCCCGGCACGGTCTGCGGGTCGGGAGAGTCGATGCGTATCTCGCAGCCCGTTATCGGCTTCCCGCAGGAGCCGAGCTTGGCCTTGTACCATTTGGCGTAAGTTATGAGCGGAGCGCACTCCGTCATCCCGTACCCCACCGTGAACGGGAAATGAATCTTGTGCAGGAACTTCTCCACTTCGGGATTGAAGGCTGCGCCGCCCAGAATTATCTCCTCGAAACGTCCTCCGAAAGCCTCGATGAGACCGTTACGGAACTTGTTCTGGATGATGTAGTCCAGAATCGGAATCTTCATATAGGTCTTGTTCCTGTCTATGAGAGGCTTGAGCTTGGACTTGTACACCTTCTCTATGATGAGAGGCACTGCGATGATGATGTCCGGATGTATCTCGCTGAAAGCGTTGAGTATGATTTTCGGGCTTGGCACGCGCGTAAGGAAATGGACGTGCGCACCGATGGTCATCTCGAAAAGGAATTCGAACATCATTCCGTACATATGCGCGGTAGGGAGCATCGAAACCACTTCCGACTCGCAGGTCATCTGCGGCTCGGCATAGGTCCCGGCGAAGTAGATGTTCGCATAAAGGGCCCTGTATGTGAGCATTACGCCCTTGGAAAAGCCGGAAGTCCCGGAAGTGTAGTTTATGAGTGCAAGCTCGTCGGGTTTGTCCTCGGGATAGCTGACGTCATCCTTGGTGAAGCCGTCCGGATACATCCTCCCGAACATCGAGGGAAGGTTGTCGCGGATCTCAGAAAGGAAATCCGCCTTGGAATACAGATACTTGAGCGTATTCATCTGCACGACCACGTGCAGGCAGGGCATCTCAGCCTCGGACAGGCCTTCCCAGATCACATCGTCCACGAAGAGCACCTTCGCCTCGCAATGGTTCACCAGATAATGGATGTTGCCCGCCTTGAACTCGTGCAGAATCGGCACCGGGACAGCTCCGTAGGTCATCGCCGCGAGAAAGCACACACCCCAGTTCGCCTGATTGCGGGAACAGAGGGCCACCTTGTCCCCCTTCTTCAGCCCGCAGAGTTCGAAAGTTATATGAAGATGCTTGATTCTCTTCGCAACATCCTTATAGCAGAGCGTGACCCCCTGATAGTTGGAGAGGGCCGGACGATTCCAATTCTCCTTGAAACTCCGCTCGAAGAGCTTGTTTACTGATTTGAATTCCATACTTTTACGATTTTTAACTCGAGGCCGCCGGCTCCGTAGGACAGCACCGCCGGCTCATACTCCAAGCCTGCATTCAGCTCGTGCGCGACAGGGCTGAGCGACTTGGAACAATACTCCGTCGGCTCCAGGCCGACAGGAGAGAAATATGCGGCCATCGTGAAGTCGCCAAGCGGAATGAGAGAAGAAGCCCCGGCACTGTCCAGCCTGTTTCCCAGACAGTCCGATCCGGCGATCCTTTCCGCATAATCCGCGACAGCCCGCGAACTTCCGCTGACAATCCACTCTCCCGTCCAGACGAAGCACGAATCGGCATCTGCCGAAAAAGCCTGACCGAAAAGCGAAGAGGCGAAGCCACCGAAATTATATTTCTGAGGATTCAGCAGGGAAGCTCGGAGAGCCTTGCTGTTCCCTCCGCCAGTTACCAGTTCATAATTCTTCTTGCCGACGCGCACCATCACGGCCTCGAGCATCTCGTCTCCGGAGAGCCACGCGGTCTTCACGACCTCGCGTATCTGGAGGGCTTGCGCCCAATTCTCCGGCGCGATTCCCTCCCTGCGGCGCAGTTTCTCCTGCACCGACTTGTAACTCTGCATATCCGCCACCTGCGACTTGCGGAACTCCTCGATATACTTCCCGACATCCTTGAGGCCTACGGCCAATGCGTACACGGCCGTCGCAGGCACCACATCCTCGAACGAGAGCTCAGCAGGCTCCTGCGAAGAAAGGAAGGAGGCGAACTTGTCAGAGCCTCCGCCGCAATAGGCGAGAGCCGCAGCGGAAGTCCTGCCGTCGCGGCCGCTTTCAATGCTGAAAGCCGTCCAGTCCGCAAATCTCTTCAGAAAAGAGCTGTAGCCGCGCAGACGCTTCGACAGAAAATGCGCCGCCAGACGGTCCGCATACCCGTTATTCAAGAAAAGCACCTCCCTTCCTCCGATGGAGGAAGCGCATTCAGAGAAAGAACGGTCCGAAAGAATCGACACTCCCTCGTCGAGATGGCGTCTGGAAGAGCCGATAAGGGTCTCTGAAACGGACACGAGCAGAATCCCGGTCCCGTCCCCTTCCTCGACCCGGTCCGAAACGAGGGAATATTCCGAGGCAGCGGCCATAAGAGCGGCGGCCTGAAGCGAATCCGCCTCGTGAAGCCTTACCATCATAAGGGGAAGCATCGTCCCGCCGTAATGCAGCGAAAGGGCCATCTGGGCGGAATGGAGGGAGCGGGCCTCAGAGCCGGGAGCCAGCAGAGAAGACACGCGGGAGAGATACCCGCAGAACGGGTTCTTCTTCCCGTCGGAGACCAGAAGCCTGAGCGTGGAGCTGCTGTCGGAAAGACGGGCCGCGCTGCGGGAGAAATCCTCGCAGCACAGCAGCAGCACAGCATCTGAAGGGACGGCCCGCAGCAGTGTGAACGACTCCGAAACAGGGGTGCTGCGTCCTATGGCACGCTTCTGACCGTAAAGGAAATACACCCCGACGGCTATCCCCAGAATCAGGACCGCCGCCACAAGAGAATATATCACCAAAGTCTTCCTGTTCATCCCACAAGACGTATTCTGACAAAGGTAGTAAGAAAGCTTCACAAGTTTCTAAAAATAACGAAAAACCGACAGAAATCTGTCGGTTCTCGTAGTCCCTAGGCGAATCGAACGCCTATTTAAGGTTTAGGAAACCTCCGTTCTATCCGTTGAACTAAGGGACCGCAGACTGAGGGGTAAACCGCAGCCTTATGTCGGGAGAGCCTATTCAGCGCTCTTCTCGATAATCTGACGTCCTCTGTAGTAGCCGCACTCTGGGCATACTCTGTGGTACATTACTGTAGCACCGCAGTTAGGGCAGGTCGCAAGTGTAGGGACAGGAGCGAAGTCGTGAGTTCTTCTCTTGTCTCTTCTCTGCTTGGAGAGTTTGTGTTTCGGATGTGCCATTTTACAATATCATTTAATTATTTATATTCTCCATCATAGCTTTGAGCGCGGCGAAAGGGCTGTCCGTCCCGGCCTCCGGGGCCTGCGCGGGAGCCTCCTCGCGACACAGATACTTCAGCGTCTGCGGATTGCACTCCCCTTCAGCGTGGACTTTCTGCATCGGCAGAGCCAGCAGGATGTAGTCATACACAATCTGGGACAAATCCAGATCCGTATCCGCTTCACTGAGGTAGAGAATCTCCCTATCCCCCGGTGCGGCGGGCCCGTCCTCCCGAGCAGCCTCGGTCCCGAACTTCACGCTGAGCCGGACCATAGTGTCCACCGGAAGCGTAAGCGGCTCCAGACATCTGTCACAGGGCAGCGTGAGCGCCCCGAGAATCCTGCAGTCCACCCCGATGAAACCGTCAGCCTTATCCACGGTGACTTCGACCGTGACATCGGCATCCGAAACCTCGGAATTCCCGAAATCGCCAAAGAACTCCTTCCCGACTCTGCGGCAGAACTCGCTTCTGCCCCGAGCCAATCCGTTCAAAGATATTACAAAGGGCTGCAAAGTTACAATAATTTTTCCTATAAACAATCTTCGCCGCCGTTTTTTCTCTTGCGCTCTATCGGGTCGAGCAGAAGCTTGCGGATCCTCATATGATGAGGCGTAACCTCCACAAGTTCATCCTCCTGGATATACTCCAGAGCCTCTTCGAGGGAGAACTTTATGGCCGGCGGGAGCATAACCTTCTCATCCGAGCCGGAAGCCCGGACGTTGGTGAGCTTCTTCGTCTTGCAGATATTGATGTTCAGGTCCTTCTCCCTGGTGTGCTCCCCGACTACCTGTCCGGCGTAGATTTCCTCTCCCGGTTCCACGAAGAAGCGGCCGCGGTCCAGAAGCTTGTTCATAGAATACGCTATGGCCTCGCCGGTCTCGAGGGAGACGAGGGAGCCGTTGTTCCGGCGCTCGATCTCACCCTTGAAAGGCTGATAATCCTTGTAGCGGTGGGCCACTATGGCCTCGCCCTGCGAAGCTGTGAGCAGGTTGCTGCGCAGCCCCATCAGACCCCTGGTAGGAATCTCGAACTCCAGCAGAGTACGGTCTCCGCGCGGCTCCATCCTCAGAAGAGCGCCCTTGCGGCGTGTGGCTATCTCGATGGCCGCGCCCACATACTGCTCCGGGACCTCGATGGAGAGGTCTTCTATAGGTTCGCACCTCTGCCCGTTTATGGTCTTGTCCAGAACCCTCGGCTGACCTACCTGAAGCTCGAAACCCTCGCGCCTCATAGTCTCTATGAGCACCGAAAGATGCAGTACTCCGCGCCCGTAAACCACGAATGAGTCCGCGCTCATTCCCGGCTTCACCCGGAGGGCGAGATTCTTCTCGAGCTCCTTCTCCAGACGCTCCTTCAGATGGCGGGAAGTCACGAATTTGCCTTCCTTGCCGAAGAACGGGGAATTGTTTATGCAGAAGAGCATACTCATCGTAGGCTCATCGACAGCGATAGGAGGGAGGGCCTCGGGAGCATCGGCATCGGCGATGGTGTCACCGATCTCGAAGCCGTCTATGCCCACGACAGCACAGATGTCACCGCACTGCACCTGCTCGACGTTCTTCTTTCCGAGTCCGTCGAACACCATCAGCTGCTTCACCTTCTGTTTCTGGACTACATCGTAGCGCTTGCACAGGCTTATGGTCTGGCCGGAACACAGGGTTCCTCTGGTGATGCGCCCTACCGCGATACGGCCCACGTAAGGAGAATACTCGAGGGACGAAATAAGCATCTGCACCGTGCCCTCCTTGACCTCCGGAGCCGGAATCGCCTCCAGTATGACATCGAGCAGAGGGGTGATGTCCTTCCCCGGATTCTTCCAGTCGAGGGACATCCAGCCCTGTTTCGCACTTCCGAAGACGGTGCGGAAATCCAGCTGGTCGTCATCGGCGTTGAGATTGCACATAAGGTCGAATACTTCCTCCTGAACCTCGTCCGGACGGCAGTTCGGTTTGTCCACCTTGTTCACGACCACAACCGGTTTCTTCTTCATCTCCAGTGCTTTCTGAAGGACGAAACGGGTCTGCGGCATACAGCCTTCGAACGCGTCCACAAGCAGCAGCACACCGTCCGCCATATTCAGCACACGCTCCACTTCTCCTCCGAAGTCGCTATGTCCCGGAGTGTCTATAATATTGATTTTGACTCCCTTGTAGATGACCGAGACATTTTTCGCCAGAATGGTGATGCCTCTTTCACGTTCCAGATCGTTATTGTCCAGAATCAGTTCGCCGAGATTCTCGGGCTGACGGACCAGATTCGCCTGATAGATCATCCTGTCCACGAGCGTAGTCTTGCCGTGGTCCACGTGGGCGATAATCGCAATGTTTCTGATTTCCTGCATATAATCTTCTATACCAAATCCTGCAAAAGTACGCTTTTTTCCGGAAAACTCCGTGATTCATAATATGTTTTGACAGGAAATTTGACAGGAAAGGAGATTCCCCCCTCACGGTCAGCGGCTCGGATTATCCTCCATATAACTCTCGCGGACATTCTGCACCATCCTCTGAACCAGACGTTTACGCGCCTCTATGCTCGCCCAGGCGATATGCGGGCTGAAGTGGAAGCGCTCGGGATGCTTCACGTGCATCAGAGGACTGTCCGCCGGAAGCGGCTCCACGGCGAAGACATCCAGAGCGGCACCGGCGATCACCCCGCCATCCACGGCTTCCGCCAATGCAGCCTCGTCCACTATGTACCCTCTTCCTACATTCACGAGAAAAGCCGAAGGCTTCATAAGAGCGAGTTCTCGCGGGCCTATCAGCCCGCGGGTGCGCTCATTCAGCGGCGCGTGGACGCTCACGACATCGCAAGTGCGCAGCAGCTCGTCGAGCGGCAGACTCGGGTACTCCGTACAATGCGAGGTTCCCGAGGTCGAGTAATACACCACTTCCATACCGAAGGCCCGGGCCACGGCGGCCACGCGGCCGCCAATGGCTCCCATACCTATTATTCCCATACGCCGCCCGTCGATTTCGTGGAAGGAATTCGACAGGATGGAGAAAATCTCGCTGCGCGAGTAACTGCCGTCCTTGACGCGGGCGTCATAATACGGCGCGTGACCGGCAAGGGAGAGTATGTGCATAAAGGTGGTCTGCACAACGCTCTCCGTGGAATAGCCCGCCACGTTGCGGACTGTGACTCCTCTGGCCGCACAGGCCTGAAGGTCGATATTGTTTACGCCCGTAGCCGCCACGCAGACCAGACGCAGATGCGGAGCCTTGTCCAGAAGCTCGGCGGTCACTTTCACCTTGTTCAGAAGCAGGACATTGCAGTCGGAAACCCGCTCCAGAGCCTCCGAAGGGGTGGAATTGGGA